>NZ_JAPDDR010000001.1:600000-757019 GCF_025950095.1 Luteolibacter rhizosphaerae
CCGCGTGCCCCGCATCCGCATCCTGCCCGAGATCCTTGCCAGCCAGGTGGCGGCGGGCGAGGTGGTGGAGCGGCCCGCCAGCGCGGTGAAGGAACTGGTGGAGAACAGCCTCGATGCCGGGGCGGGGGAGATCCTCGTGGAGATCCGGCGCGGTGGGGCTGCCTTGCTGCGGGTGATCGACAATGGCAGCGGCATGTCCCGCGACGACGCACTGCTCTCGCTGGAGCGGCATGCTACCAGCAAGCTCGCCGATTCCGCCGGCTTGGCTTCGATCCGCACCCTCGGCTTCCGCGGGGAAGCCGTGCCGAGCATCGCCAGCGTCTCGCGCTTCCGTTTGGTCACGCGTGAACCCGAGGCGGTCTCCGGCACCGAGATCGCGGTGGAAGGCGGGGTGATGCGTGATGTCCGGGAGGCCGGCTGTGCCCCGGGCACCGTGGTGGAGGTGAAGGATCTCTTCTACAATGTGCCGGCGCGGCGGAAGTTCCTTCGCGCCGAAACCACCGAGGCGGCGCACGTGGAGCACCAGCTCCGCATGCACGCGCTGGCCTCCTCCGGCGTGCGCTTCCGCTTCCGTAAGGATGAGCGCGAGGTCTTCGACCTGCCCGCCGGGATGTCGCGCATGGACCGGGTGCGCTGGATGACCGGCAATGATCTGGGGCGCGAACTCGTGACGTTGCCTCTGACCCACGGCAACGGGCTTTCCGTAGAGGGCTTCATCCTGCCCGCGGGGCATGCGCGCAAGGGCCGCCGCCATCAGTGCGTGTTCCTGAACGGCCGGCCTGTGGAGGACTCGGCGATCTCGCGCGGGCTGGCGGAAGGATTCCGCGGCGCTCTCACCGATGGCCTTCATCCCTGTGCCTGGCTCTGGATCGAAATGGAGCCCACCCTGGTGGATGTGAACGTGCATCCCGCGAAGCGGGAGATCCGCCTGCACCGGCCGCACGATCTCCGCGAGGCCCTCAACTCCGCGGTCCGGGAGGGCTTGGCTCAGGCCGAGGCCGCACGGCGACCGCAGCCTCTTCCTCCCGCGCCGCCACCGCAGCGGCAGCCGATGGCCGTGGCGGACCGGGCGGTGGCTCCGGCACCTTTACCCGCGGCGAAACCTGCCACCATCTGGCCCGCGAGTATTCCGGTGAAGGCCCGCCAGCTTGAGATGCCGCAGGTGGCCCCGCTGCCGGAACCGCAGGCTGATGCCCGCAAGACCTTGCCTTTCCGCTATGTCGGCACCCTGTTGGATCGTTTCGCGATCCTCGAATCCGCGGATGGCTTGGTTCTGCTCGATCCACGGGCCGCCCGGGAGCGAATCCTCTACGAGCGCTGGCTCGCGGCGGAAGGCGGTTCGCATAGTCAGGGGCTGATCGTGCCAGTCTTGCTGGAACCCGGCCCGCGCGAGTGCGATCTCGCCCTGCGTCACCGGGACGAGTTCGCCCGGGCCGGTATCGAGCTGGAGGCCTTCGGCACCGGCACCCTGCGGGTCGGCTCGCTACCGGACTTCCTGCGGGTGGGGGATGCCCGCGCCTTCCTTACCGGCCTGATCGACGAACTGGCCTCCGGGCAGATCCCGGGAGCCCGGCTGGGCTTCGAGGCCTTGGCCCGCCAGCTCGCCCGCCGGGCAGCTCTGGCGGAGGCTCCTAGGCCTCAAGAAGCGATGAAACTGCTTGAGATCCTCTTTGATTGCGAATTGCCCTATTGCGCTCCGGATGGTCGTCCCACTCTGACCGAATACTCCCTACGCGAACTCGAACGCCGTTTTGCGGGGGGGAAATCGGCTGGTCTTTAAAAAAATCCGTCATATCTGATTGTCCAATCAGTCGGTTATTCAAAAGACCTAAAAATTTCATTGTTTGGAGGCTCTTCTACTGCTTCCTTACACGGGTCCATGAGTTCGATCGTTCCGCGTCATTTCCCCGTCGCCGCCGATTCGGCAGGGCGGGGGAATGACGTTGGAGCGGGACTTTTCGGTCGGAGGATCCGCGCTGCCATCGGGATTCCTGCCGCAAAATCGGACATTTGAATCCGGTGCAAACCGTTGATTCCTCAGTATTTCTTTCGAGAATGCGCCTTAGACAACGGTTTCTTCAAAGCGTTCAAAATATCGTTAGAAATTTCTTGTTTGAATTTCCTGATTGTTCATAGTCCGCGGCGAAGAGTCCTGACGGATTGATTTTTTTTTTAAGAAGCTGCCCCTTCATGAAAATATCCCTCCCCATGCTTATCCTGGCGTTCGCGCCGGCCTTGGTGCCGGTCGCGCAGGGAGCGCTGTTGGGGGATCGTTTGGATGAGATGCACGGGCTGCTTCTGGAGAATCGCCGCGAGGCCCTGCCCGGCTTGAGTGACCCCTTCGGCGCTCCGGACAAGGCCCGGATCGTGGTGGAAGACGACCAAGCCACTCCCTCCAACCTCGCCGCTTGGCGCGGCAATGTGGTGGGAACCGTCTTCTGTGTCGGAGAACTGCCTACCCAGAACAATCCGGTCCCGAATACGATGAGCTCGTGGGACATGAGTTGGCAGGCCAACTTCGGCGGCTACGATGATCCCGAGCGCCGCAACGGCTTCCTGCCCGCTGGCTTCACCCCGAAGCTGAATCCTTTCTACGTCGCACTGCCCTACAACGACGTCGCCCGCGGTGGCGGACACCGCCCGGAAGCCTCGGAGGTCATCCCGTGGTTCTGGCGCGAATATCGTGGTGACGGTATCTCGGTCTGCAAGGGCCGGTGGGTAGCGATTCACCGCGAGGGCAAGGTCTGCTACGCGCAGTGGGAAGATGTGGGCCCCTTCGAGGTGGACCACTGGCAGTACGTTTTCGGCAATGAGCCACCCCGCGCCAACCGCAACGACGCGGCTGGCATCGACATCAGCCCGGCGGTCCGCGACTTCCTGGGCTTCCGCAGCGGCGAGCGCGTCCAATGGCGTTTCGTCGAGGCGCGCGACGTCCCGCATGGACCTTGGTCCGGCTGGGGCGACTTCCGCGAGGGTCTGCCCAAACGCTGAGAAAGATCACCCGACAAGCAACCTGACAATTGCTGTTCCCACACCCGACACACACACCCGGACGAGCGATCGTCCACCTTACATGACAAACTGATCCCGTCCGGAGAGGCGATTTCCCGATCGTTTCTCCGGAGGCCCGGCGAGGGACTCTGTCCCGAGAGGGCACGGTCCGGCTTCCTTGGTGAGCCGTCCCGTGCCCGGCACCCTCGCCGGGTCCCTCTTCTCCCGCGGCAAGTCCCACTGCCAAGGGAATCAGGAGAGGCTGTAGAGGTTTGCCAACTGTTCACCCGAAACCAGCCATGAAAACTAGCCGTACGGCTGCCCTAGCGGCCGCTCTCCTTGCCACCGGTGTGTCCGCACCGTGCGCGTTCGCCCAGTCGACGGAACCGTCGAAGCCTGCATCCAAGGTCTTCACGGCCTTTCCGCAGACGGTCCAAACAGGAACCAATCCGACCATTACTTGGGAAATCACCTATCCCGAAGTCGCCAAGGATGTCGTCACTATCGGAGGTAGCGATCCTGGCGGTGGCGGCGGCGGGGGAGGTGACAACGGTACTGGCACCGGCGGCGGCGGAAGTTTCATCGAGACCAAGACCAAGCTGAACGTGAAGGTCCGGGTTCTCGGTGCCGGCGTGACCGTGGCAAACAGCAACGGCAGCAACATGAGCTTCGTTCCGACTGAGGCCCAGCTTCGCCTCAACACCGGTAGCTATTCCCGTATTTTCTACGGTACCAACAACAATGTGAACCCCAGCACGGTGGTTTGGTCCCGTACGGGCACTAACGCCCTGCCTGCACAGTCGAAACTCCGCTTTGGTGGGCGGTACTACTACAACAGTTCTTGGGGTCCCTACTTCAACTCGGATAGCGGCACCAAAAACGTGCGCATTCTGGTGAACGGCGAGCGCCCTCCCACCACCTATCCGCTGCACACTGCACCCACCTTGGAAAGCTTCCTCAAGCCTTACTTGGATGCGTCAGGTAAGGTGAAGATCGGCCCCATGGACTGCATCGTCTTCATGGAGCTCACCCACCACGATTCTCAGATGTCCGATCAAGGTTACGACCTTCAGGACATGGTGCTGCTCGTAACCTTTGAGAAGCCATGAGGACTGCAATTCATTCAACGCTGCGCTTCGCTGCCCTCGTTGCTGCCGTTCTCACCGGAGCAAGTGCCGCACAAGCTCAGGAGACGCCGGTCAAACCGGTCTTCAGGAATGCCGCCACCCATGAGGATCTCGTGGAAGTAGCCAGGAAGGAAGCTGAGGAGAAGGCGAAGCAGCAGATGCATGACAATGCCTTTCGGAAGCCAACTCCCGAGGAGATCGAGCAGGCCAAGCCGCAGGAGCCCACGAGCTTGCTTGCGGTTTCCGACGTGCTTTGCAGTAACGGCCTTGCTACGATGGTGCCCAAGCGCTCGGTTCTCCATATCCCGAAGGCTCATGCTGGCCGTATCGGCATGCGGGAAGGGGCACGCTTTGTTAGCTATCAGGAGTTCGCGGAACAGAACCGCTCTTGGCTCGCTTCTACTCCTGTCTCGCGCAAGCAGGCGGAGGGAAACAAGCCTATGGCGGAGGCTGTGATCAAATCCTTTGAAAAGGAAACCCGCGTCATCGTCGCCACTTTCCAAGAGGGCCCTATCTCGGTCCTTCCCTTGAAAGTTCCTCAAGAGCCAACCGCTGTAACCAAATGAAGTCGCCACTTCTTATTCTTGCGGGACTGTTTCTCGCTCCTTCACTCCTGAATGCTCAAACGGGCAGTACCTTCACTAACCAACTTCGCCAGGTCCAGTTGCCGGACGGTGTCGATTGGCGCGTGCCCATTCCCGCTAAAGGAGCCCAGTTATCGCCCCTTTCAATCGATCCGGGCGGTGCTCGTTTTGAACTTTGGACTACGGAAAATATCAGTCCGCCAAAGGATTATCTTCTCGGAACCCAGTATGTGGGGGCCTACGTGCCTCAGGCGACGGTGACGATCATGACCGCCGATCCTTACACCTCGATTCCCCGGATTCGTGCGGATCAGCCTTTCTCGGTGACTGTTACAGTCAACGGATTGATGACGGATGCTGGAGCCCCCGCGGCCTACAAGAGCGTCAACTTCATGCACCATGTCCAGTCCTACGGGGTTGGCGGGACTGGCATCGGCATCAACCGCGATCAAGCGACCTTGTTCCAGACCGCTTCCATCAAGGAAGAAACATCTCCTGAAGGAGAAACCCGCATCTACAGCTTCACGCTCAACAATGTTCCGGGAACGAACCGGGCCAAGGTGCGCGGCGAGGAACGGTTCACGGTGATGTCGCTCGATGACCAGCAGGGCCCGAACTATCACGTGCTCCCGCAGGTTCTGGCTTCGCGGTATATCCAAGTTTGGCCCGTAGCGGACGGAATGATCGCGGGGATCGAAGATAATCAATTGATCCGGTTCAGCCTGCCGGCGATCACGCTCACGGTGAATGATGTCTATCCTGATTCCCACACCTATGCCCAAGTGTACAAGGGCGAGGTCCGGAACAACGTCGATGGCAAGATCGTGCCCGGGTCCTCCAAGGTGATCGCGGATACCTTGCCGCAGAACTTGCTCTTCACCCTCACGGACACCGATTACTCCAGTGTTTTTGACGAGGGTGGTGACGGTCGCTGGACTATGGAGCTCCTCACCTCCACTCCCTTCGGCATCGATAGGCTCGATTACGTGACCTTCGACTTGGACCGCACCATCCAGTTCAACGGGTCGCTGACGACAAAAGAATAGTCAGGCTAACAGCCCGCGGGTTGTCGCCCTTGCCCGAGGCCATGAACGCTTCCCTCCCAGCACTACTTGTCCCCGCCGCCGCCCCCGGAGAGCGGCTTGGCGGGGACGAGGAGCTTCTCCAAATCCTGCCGCAGGTTGTCGTTCCGGTAGAGGAGCGAGAAGGTGGCCTCCCGCCTGTGCCGGACTTGATCCTCGATCTCGCTGTAGGCCAGCAGGAGGAACAGCCCCTTCACCGGCTCGCGGTGGAAAGAGAGGCTGCGGGTGGCGAATTGATCCTTCACCGCGCGGTCCTGCCGATTGGCGGTCAGCGCCCCGTATTCCGCGGTCAGCGCCTTCTTCAGCTTGTTGAAGCGGGCCTCCATTTCATCCGCGCTGGTCGCGGGATCGCGGTAGTTCACCGTCACCTCGAAGAGCCTTCCCGAATGAAATCGTCCTTCCACGGACTGGGCGGCAGTGCCTGGCAGATTTCCCGTTTTTGGGGAAATTTTCAAAATTCGAAGCGCCGGTTGATCTCCGGGAAGCAAAATGTTAACGTCCAGCGAATGTCTGGAAGCCCAGTCGATCAACTTCTCCGGAGTGTCTCCCCAGCGCAAGCCGAAGGGCGGGTCGAGAAGAGCCTGCGCCTCCGCACTGGTGGATGTCAGCCAGAGGCTCGTGATGCCTATCGCGAAACGCCGGATCAGATGGGAACGCACACGGGGAAGATCGGGTTTTTCCGGCGTGTCCGCAAGCCTGGACGGCATCGCGGTTCGATGCTCGTGGAAGCCACCTTGGCGATGGCGATGCTCTCGACCATCGGTCTGATCCTTTTGAAACTTTCGCTGAACGTGACCACGCCGCGGCAGTGGACCCTGCAGCAGGCGATCACCGATTCCTATCTCACCATCGAGAAGGCCACCGCCCAACGGCAGTCTTTTGAGAACATCATCGGACCGACCTCCCTCTGGCCCTTGGATCCGGTGACCACCACGGTCGAATTCGGCAAATTGCCGGGTGGCACGCCGATTACCGGCACAATTACACGTCAACGCACACCCGGCCCCGACAATGCCAATGCGGCAAACAACCCCACAGGCATGCGGGTATGGCACCTTCAGAGCGTGGCGAGGTATACCGTGGGTCGCCGGAGCTACATCAAATCCCGTACCGTCGTCCGCTCGCAATGAAAGCTCTCCAAAGACGATTCCGTCGTAGCCGTGCCTACACCTTGATAGAGCTTACCTTGGCCATGAGCGTGGGCATGGGCCTCGCGTTGATGATGCTCGCCATCTTCAACCAGCAGCTCGCTTTCCTAAAAATCTTTAACGTGCAGAGCTTCCTGACCACGGACGGTCCCGCGCTGAATAACTACCTCTCCCGTGTTCTCGGTTCTGCGGAAGGCTTCCAGCTTTATGAAACGCCGGAGGGCTTCGAAGATAATGTAGAGCCTTCCGAGACAGAGGCTTCCGTCCTAGTGCTAAAGTTCAAGGAGCCAGGGGGCAGCTTCCGCTACTCGATGCTCTCCTTTGAAGACCCTGAAGGGGAAAAGCCGCAAGGACTTTACTTCCGGCACGTGAGCCCCACCACCTTGGCCTTGGGCGACGCAGAGTGGGCCCTATCCACAAGGCCGGCGGATGTCGAATTTTCCATCGATGCCGGCATTCTGAAAGTGAAGATCACCGGTCCCAATGGCGAGGAGATCACCTACGGCGGCACCCAGCAGTTATGAAATTACCACGCTCCAATAAGAAACTCCGGCGCGGGTTCGTATCCTACGTTATGGTCTTAGGAATGGGGCTTGTGCTCACCCTGCTCACGATCAGCGCCTATCAGCGCGCGACCATGGCTCACAAGGTTCAGGCGGAAACCCAGATCCGCGTGGACTTTGCCGACAAGGAAGACGAGATCCTTCGAGCCATCGTGAACATCACGCCGAATCGCGCCATCCGAGCCATGAAGAGTGGTGCCTCTTCGGAGGCAACTCAACTCCGCTGGCAGGCCATCTTCTCGGATGCTCTGACCCAATCGAACGCCCGCAGTTCTGTCTCGACGCAGTTGCAAACGAGCATGGGGGCCGGAACTTCCATCGTTGCCAATAATGGCGATTCCACACTGGCCAATCTGAACAATATCTTCGATGCGATCGAGCCGGAGCCCGGTTACATGTCCACGGGAATGAACCGTTCCTTGGGTGGTGGCTTCCCGGTGCCCCTGCAAGGCTCAACTGCCATCGCGGATCAGGACAAGGACTATCCGATCATCACCAACTCGAAGATCTATTCCAATTTGGCCAGCGCTGGAGTTACCCTGCCGGTGGCCACTTATTCCCGGCTGAATGTAATCCCTTATCCAGAGATCCGCTTCGGCTACTCCGCCCCCGGTCAACCTTTCGTGGCCAAACGGAACTGGTGGGCCTTCAGCATGCAGCTCGGGGAGAACGATCAGGTCCTTAACAGCTTCTCCCGCGGCGATGGCAGCGTGGGTGAGCGCGACTTCATCCTTTCGATCTACGAGATTCCCTCCCAACTCGCGATTTCAGCGGAGAGCTTCGTCAATCTCGGCAAGCATGCCGATGGGGAGAAGTGGGCAAACACCACGATTGAAGGTGCCGTTTACACCACCCGGGCAGAGGTGGGTTCGGGACTTCACATCGATCGCATTTCAGGCCGTCGCGGCCTTACCTTGGCTAGTGACGTTAAGGTCGGTACGGAAGATCTCGGTGGAAACCCATTCGATCCGGGAGTCCGGGAGAAATACGAAATCAAGCATGAAGGGGCTTTTATGCCTGTTACCTTGGCATCCGAGGCTGGCCGAGCTGCGTTTGTTCCGATCAATCGGGGGATCGAGTTTTTCGATCGCTTTCATGCAACCAACAAGGATGTAGAGGTCAACGTCTTGTCGCCGACCTCGTGGAATAACTATTCTGTCGGAGCTCTCCAATGTGCGCTTCGATTGGACGTGAAAGAAGTCCTCACTCCCACGAATCCTACTCCTTCGGTTTATCGCTTCTCCTATCTCACCGGAACGACAGGAAGCGCGCGGCGCACGATGGATGTTAATATGTTTCCGCCCGTAAATCCGCAGACTGCCAGGACTTTAGAGGATGGATTTGCGGAAGTTGCCCAAGAGAATCAGGAATACAATTTCGGGACTCGCGTCGTTGATGTGGCTTACGGCATTGAGGGCTACTACAATTACATTCGGAATGTGACTGGTCGGGTCAGGTTTGACAACGCCACCTTCGGCGATCCTCGTGTGACAAAGGTCAAGAAGGGCTATTTCCGTCCTGCCCTGCCTTTCGATAACAAGCTGTTGGGGTCGAAACGCTCGATCGCCATTTACCCCGAACGCCTCCGCGAGTTCGTCGCTGCCCTCCCAGGTGGGCCTTCGGGAACCAATGTGAACAATTCCATTGTGATCAATGTGGACTACGTTGCCAATCCAGCCCTTGCCAAGCCTGGACCCCCACCATGTCCGGAGAATGACTACGGGGTGCTGATGACCGAGTGTGACGACCTTCACCATTACGAGAAGGGCTTCTCTCTGGTTACGAATATGCGGCTCTATATCGGAGACGACTTCAATATTGTCCCGACGACTACGCCGGCGGGCTTGACTGCGCCTTTCTTTCCGCCCTGCTCTTTGTTTGCTCCTGAGAAACGCTATGGCACGGAGAAGGATCCGTTCCGCGTGGAAATGAACGGGCAGCTCGGGCACTTGGGCGGCGATACGGGATCGGAGACGCCGGTTCACCTGCTCGACATGAAGATGAGCAGCGGAGCGGATGCCGCCGCCAGCAAGATCGATGTGAACCTCAAGCCGATCACTCACCCGGCAGCCTTGCCTCCCATCTACATGATGAACTGGCTCGTGACCGTGGAAGAACGCCGCAAGGCCTTTTACAACTCCGACGGCAGCGCCCGCTGAGCGCTCTGCCCGGGCCTCTCCTGCGATCCAGCGGGAGAGGGGATCCTGCAAAATTCTTCAATCCTCCGCGTAGAGCAGACGCCCGCAGCTCTCGCACTGCGTGCCTTCCACGCCCGAGTTCACCTTCACCAAGGTAGAGGCCACCAGCTTGATGTGGCAGCCGCTGCACTTGCCGCCGATGGCGGGCACGATCGCTAGTCCGTTCTTCGTCTTTAGCAGGCGCTCGTAGATCGGCATGTGGGCGGCAGGAGCATCCGCAGCCAGTCGTTCGCGTTCGGCTTTCACCTCGGCGGCTTCTCCCTGGATCCGCTTCTTGCGCTCCGCCAGCGAGGCCAAGTCTTCATCGACCAGCAGCTTGGTCTTTGCCAATGCTGCCTCCGCTCCCGACAAGATGGCGCGTAGCACATCGGCCCGCTCCATCAGCTCCAGCTCCTTGGTCTCGAATTGGTCTACATCCTTTTCGTAACGGACGATTTCGTGGCCCAAGGCTTGGTATTCGTCGTTCTTCCGGGTTTCGAACTGTTGGGTCTTGAGCCGTTGGATCGTGGTGCGCCGTGTGCCCACGTCCAGTTCGACCTTCTTGATCTCCACCTCGTTGGCCATCAGTTCCTCGCGGGCCTTCGTCACCGCCACCTCGTCTCCGGAGAGCCGGTCTTTCGCGCGAGCCTCGTCCTTCGGGATGCGCTCCAGATCCTCGTTCATGCCGCGGAGGCGGCGGTCGCGGTCTTGGAGCACGAGCAGGGCTTGGATCGAGGGCGACATAAGCGCTTGTTAGCGGCGGGGCCTTGCCGCTGCAAGCTTGTCCCGCGGCAAGGGGCGGATCGCGGGTTGCATTGGCCCCGGGAACATCCAATGATGACGCCACCGCATGGATGACCGACAGAGTGATGCTGACAAACTTTCGATCCGCTGCCCCGGGTGTAGCCAGCGCTTCAAGGTGGGGCCGGAGTTGATGGATCGCATGGTGGAGTGCGGTACCTGCGAACACCGGTTCCGGGTGAATGACGAGGTGGTGGTGCGACAGAAGAGGTTCTACCCGGGTGAGCGGCGCGACCGCGGCCTCGACCAATTCTCAAGGATTCCCAAGGGCCGCGAACTGGCGACTAATTTCCAGACCGCGCACTACGTGCAGGAGCCGATCCATACGCCCGTCGCGGGGACTTCCCCGCTCCGCCTCATCTTCGGCCTGGTGGCAGTCACGGCGGTGGTGCTGGTGCTCATGCTGCTGGCCTTCGGTGGCAAGCCGGGCGGCATGCTCGACGGAGCTACCCAGTCCAAGCGCCTGATGCTTGCTGCATTCACGGCGGTCATTGCCTGGGTCTTCCTCCTCGCCGCGAACCCCGGGGCTCGCATCCGGGCGACCATCGGGGCGCTTCTCGCAAGCGGTCTGCTGCTTTCCTTCCCTTTCCTTTTTACCGAGGGAGACACCCCGAAGAGCCAGGATAGCGGTAATCTGGTGGTCAATCCCGTAGTCCCGCCGGAGCGGGACGAGCCTCACGATCCCACCTACGGCGCGCTCAAGAAGGAGCTCGGCTACGAACAGGTGGAGCGGGAGATCGAGCGCTACAAGAGTTCTCCCGAGCTGGCTGGGAAGAGCGCCGCAGGCATCTGGCTGCGCGGCATGCAGGGCTACCACCGCCTCCAGATCCGCGATTATATCATCCGCAGCACCGGCGCGGATCCGGAATCCCACATCTATCCGCGCACGCCGGACTATCTCATGGTGGTGTCCGGAGTCAGCCAGGATTTGTCGGAGCTGGCCCGCCTCTGCGAACGCTTCGGCGAGGTGAAGCGCGTGATCGACGATCTGCGCGTGATCGAGGTGGCGGTGGACAACGAAAGTTTCAAAGAAGGCCCCCTCGACAAACTCACGAACCGGGACAACCCGAGCTTCTACGAGATGAACCGACGCGAGCTCGAGAGCATCGATCTGGAGCGCGGTCGCAATGCGGTCGTGCGTTTGGCGGATGCCGAGCCGAAACTCTACCGTAAGGACATCGTGGCACGGATGCTTCAGCTGATGAAGGAGGGCGATGTCCGGATGCAGGATCAGATCTGCCGCGCTCTGATTGTCTGGGCGGAGCCGGAGGATGGCTCGGTGCCTGCGGTCCGTGCCGCGTTGGCCAAGCTCCCGCCGAAGGGGGGGGAGGTGCCGGAGAGCATGGTGAAGTTCCTCGCGACTTCAAAGGATCAGGAAGCCATTCCGCTGGTCGATGCTCTCTGGGTGGCCGATCACAACCGCTGGGAAGAACTCTACGGGAACTTCGGTCCGGCGATCGAAGACCTCGTGCTGAGCCACTTCGACAAGGCAGCACCTTCGATGAAGCGCTCCGCCGCCCGGCTCTTGGGGAAGAATGGCAGCGCCAAAAGCATTCCGGTGCTCGAAGCCGCCCGTGCCGGAGCGGATGCCGAGCTTTCCGTCTTCATCGAACGGGCGATCACCGCGATCCAAGCCCGCTGAGCTAGCTTCCACCTTCGCCCCTCCCATGCGAACCCCGAAGCTCATCGCCCTCCTCGCCGGTGTCCTTCTCCTGGCGAATTGCGGCACGCCCTCTCCGCCGCAGTGCCGCACCCTCCCTCGCGCCTCGCGCGTCGACCCCGCACTCACGCTCCAAGAAGCGAAGAGCGCTTGGCAGACCGCAGCACGTAGCGGCGACCCTCAGGCGATCGCCAGCTATAACACGGCGGTGGCCAAGCTCTTCGACCGCCTCCGCTGCGGGGAGGGGACCTTGCACGATCGCGCCGCGGCCATGGGCTGCGTCTTCGACGAATCCCGCTCCCTCGGTGCGGGGATCCGCCTGCAGGATCTCGATGCCCTCGTCCCGGCCTCGGAAGTCTCGACCAAGGCGATCGGCGACCGGCACGTGGAGCACGGCATGGGGCTGCCCGTGGTCGGCTGGAAGAAAACCGCGGAGGAGGGCAAGCCGCGCTGGGAATTCGAGCCGCCCACCGGCGTGCCGCTGAATCTTACCGCTCTGCTGCGCTTCCCCGCCGGCAAGCCGCCCGAGTGGTCCTTCGCCTATCCCGGTCGCGTGCGCGATGTCGAGGCGGGCAAACGCAAGTTGCCCTTGGCGGCGGATTGGTCGGCACCCTCCGCCCTCTACTGGCAGATGAGCGATCTCGACGACCTCGATATGGAGAAGGTCTTCCTGCCGAGCCGCTTCAGCGATGAGACCTCCCTCTACGTGGTCGCACCCTACGACCCGAAGAAGATCCCCGTGGTCATGGTGCACGGCCTGAACTCCAGCCCGGGCACCTTCAAGCGCCTCTACAACGAGCTCAACCGCGAGCCGTGGTTCCGCCAGAATTACCAGGTCTGGTTCTACAGCTATCCCACCGGGAACAACTGGCTCTACAGCGCCGCCCTCTTCCGCCTCGCGATGGTGAAGGCGGATCGCTACGCCAAGAAACACGGCCCCACCGACAAGTGGGAGCAGATGGTGGTGATCGGTCACTCCATGGGCGGTGTCATCACCCATGCCTCGCTCAAGAAACCGGGAGACGCCTTCTTCAAGGCCTTCCACCAGCGCCCCTTGGAGAAGGTCACGGACAACAAGGACATGCGGGAAGCTATCCGCCTCCTGACCATGTATGAGCCGCTGGAGCCCCCCGACCGCGTGATCTTCATGGCCGCACCTCACCGCGGCTCACCGATGGCGGACCGCTTCTTCTCCACCGTCATCCGCCATATGATCCGCTTGCCCAAAAAGCTGACCATCGATCTCGTGGCGGTTACCCTGAACGATTTGGGCAGCTTGGCCACCGATGGAGAGGTCTCTCCGGAGGGCTGGTTCACCAGCATCGGCTCGCTCTCGCCTTCTTATCCCGCCTACAAGGCCTTGGGCGAAGTTCCGTTCCGGGATCGACTCGCCATCCACTCGGTCATTGGCGATCGCGGCCGCGGTGATACGCCGAAGAGTTCCGACGGCATCGTCCCCTATTGGTCATCGCATCTCGATCGCGTGGAGAGCGAGTGCATCGTCCCCTACAATCACAGCGTGCCTGCCTGCCCGCAGGCCGCCGTCGAAGTGAAGCGCATCCTCAAACACCACCTGAAAGGCGGGCCGCGGCCCACTCCTTCACGTCGCGGCGATTGAGGAAATAGAGCGCCAGCGCCGGATAGATGCAGGAGGCGATCGGGGTGATCACGCTGCTCACCACCATCATGGACCCCATGGCGGAGACCATGCCCTTCTCCGCTCCGGAGGGCAGCCCGGAGCCTCCCATCGTTTCGGCCATCATCTGCCGCGTCAGCGGGATTACCCACAGCGCGGTCACCACGCCGGAGATCACCTTCGTGGTGATGGATGCCCACGCGTAGCGGTTCGACCATGGGATCCCCGCCGGCTGCGAACGCACCAGCTTGAGCCCGGAGATCAGCAGCAGGATCGCCAGCCCCAGGGTGAAGACTCCTGACATCACCGTGATCCATCTCAGGTCTTCCTGCATCTTGATCTGTGCTGCGTAGCCCGGCGTCTTCGGGTTGAGGAACATCCCCGTCAAGAAGATGGACACGAAGCTCCACGTCCCCATCAGGAATCCCAGCCCCGCGAAGATCAGGTGGATCACCCCGAAGGCCTTCACCACACCCGGTTCGATCCCCGATGGCGTGTGCAGGGGCATTGGCGGCGGGGTGGAGGAGGGCGGGAGATAGGGGCTTTCCATGGACTCTATCGCTATCTTCCCGTCGCCCGCTGTCGATCATGGATTGCTTCGCATCGGGGCTTGGCCTTATCCTCCGCGCGTGAATACGCCCCCTCCCGTCGCCCTCAGCATCGCCGGTTCCGATTGTTCGGCAGGCGCGGGATTGCAGGCGGACTTGAAGACCTTCCAGCATCACGGCGTCTTCGGCCTCACCGCCGTCACCTGCGTCGTTGCGGAGACACCGGCGGTGGTCCGCTCCGTCCACGCCGTGCCCCCGGCCATCCTGCAAGACCAGTTGCGCGTCATGTTGGACGCCTTCCCCATCGCCGCGATCAAGACCGGCATGCTCTTCTCGAAGGCCCACATCGTTGCCGTCACCGAAATCCTCTCGGAGTACCGCGGCATCCCGCTCGTCATCGATCCGGTCATGATCGCCTCCACCGGCGATCCTCTGCTGGAAGAGAATGCCATTTCCGCCTACAAGGAGCGCCTGTTCCCCCTCGCCTCGGTCATCACGCCGAATCTCGATGAGGCCGAGGTGCTCTGGGGGGCACCCGTGCGGGATGAGCTCACCATGGAGCGCGCCGCCTCCGAGCTTTCCGCCCGCCATGGCTGCGCCGTCTTGCTCAAGGGGGGCCATCTCGGCGCTCCGGTCTGTGCGGATCTGCTTTGGGATGACGGCTTGCCGGAGTGGTTCCGCTCGGACCGCATCGAGGGTGCCGCTTCGCACGGCACCGGCTGCACCCTGTCCGCCGCGATCGCCGCGCAGTTGGCGCTCGGCGCGGATCTCCACCAGGCGGTTCAGGACGCGAAGGCGTATCTCGGCGAAACCTTGCGCCGCTCCTTCGCATGGGGAGGCATCGCCGCCCTGAACCAAGGCACCGTCTGGGACTAACGGGTTACGAGATGGGTCCCATCCGCTACTTCGCCGCGCTGCGTCCTCCGAAGCTCGTGCTCTGGTGCTACCTCGCTTGGTACTTCGCGGTGGTCGCCTGCTACTTCGATCCCTCGCCCGCCATTTGGCTCTCCGCCCTCGGGATCTCCGGCTTGATCGGCATCGCCCTGATCTTCGCCACCGGTGTCCCCGGCCAGCGCATGGACCCATGGACGAAGTTCCGCCTCTTTCTCTTTCCCTTTTGCGTGTCGAGCTATTCGACGCTGATCAAGGGCAAGGGTTTCATCCTGCTTTTCCCCACTCAGGCGAAGCCCCTGGTCGCGGGCATCGCCGCCTGTGCGGGCATGCTGCTCGTCCATTTCATTTGCCGGACGCTTCGCCGCGCCTAGTGCCGGTGCCCGTGGTCTTCACCCACATCGAGCACGAATTGTAGCCACACGCTGTGCTCGTCCGCATAGCCGCCCAGACGGTCATAGGTGTACTGCACTCGGGTGTGCAGGTCAGCCATCTCCGCCAGTTCGAAGCGTCTTCCCACGTTCGCCGCGGCACGCCAGCGCCGCTCGTTGCCGGCCATCCGGTTCCCGGAGACCCACTCTACCCGGCTCCCCGCGGTCCAGTCCTTCGCGAACTCACAGCCGCAGGCCAGATAGATCCCAAGCTCGTCGTAGTCGCCCTTGATTCCCGCTTCATCCCGCGCTTCCACCGCGCGGTAGAAGGCCTCGCCCTGCCACCAGATCGGGAAGCCGCCCAGCTCCCGGTCTCCTCCCACATCCGCTCCCGCGGTCCACGTGCTGCGGCCGAATCCGTTCTGCCCCGCCGCGAAGGAAATGCCCGCCCGGTCCACCGGCCCTTGCTCCACCTTTCTCTCCAGGCGGCCGAAGAAAAAGCCGTCGCCCAAATAAGCCTGCTCCGGGTCATACACCCCTCCGTTCCCGGCAAAGCCGTGCGAGTGGTGCTCGTGACCGTGCTCCTCCTCTTCCTCTCCTTCTTCTTCGTGATGCTCCCCGGCGTGCTCGATTCCCTCCAAGTACGCCTCGCGTCGTAGTTCCCGCTGCGAGCCGTGGGAGTGCTCGCGCGCTTGTCCGTAGCCGAAGTGGATCGTCCACCGGTCCTGCGTTCCCGGCAGTGACCACGCCAGCTCGCCACCCTGCACCACCAGTCCTTCCTCGCCTAGCAGGCGGATCATCGAGATCGGCGGTTCCACGAAGCGCCGCGCATGCAGGTGCAGCGTGTTCTCGTAGCCGAAGGGCGCGAAGAACTGGCCGGCCCGGATGCTCACGCCGCCTGGCAGCTTCGCCGCGGCGAAGGCCTCTTCCCACTCGCCGTCCCAGCCGTCGAAGTTGTCCCAGAAGACATTGTGGTTCGCATGCAGTGAGACCGACTCTCCCAGTCCTGCCACCACGCCCAGCTCGATTCCCTGCAGGTTGAATCCATCGTCGATCGGCGCATGGCTCCCACGGATCAGCCCCAGATTCTTTTCCGAGGTGGAACCGCCCAGCGCGATCGCTGCATTAAGGTGGGGGTCCAGCCGGAACCAGCCCTCCTTCTCCTCGGTTGCATGCGAATGCCCGTGATGGTCGTGATCGTGCCCGGAGTGGTCATGACCATCCGCCGCCATCAGCACGGGGGCGAGACACAGTAAGAGGGGGAGTGAGCTGATAAGCGCGCGCAGCATTTTTGCCACAAAGGGACTAATGTAATAAAAGTGCAAGCGCGTATTTTTGACGTGAACCAAGAGTCTCAGAATTCATGCCGCAGTCCTAGGGAGAGCCCGCGGCCGGGCAGGGGAGCCACGTCCTTGCGGAAGGAGGTCGAGACCCGCCCCTCCTCATCGAGCAGATTGCTGAGGCGGAGGAAGAACTCGAATTTTTGCCCCTCCACCGGCAACTCCCAGTTCATGTCGGCATTTACCAGCGTGTAGTCGTCGCTCGGCAGCTCTGCACGCGGAGCCGGTTTCACCCGCTCCTGCGCGGTCGCATGGCGTGCTTCCAAGCCCACGGTCACACGGTCGTTCTTCCACTCCACCCTCGTTCCGAATCGCAGCGGCGGCATCCGCGGGATCGGTTCGTGGTCGCTGCGGTTCTCCGCCCGCACATAGTCGCTCATCAGGTTCAGACGCAGCCCCGGCATGATCTCCCAATCGATCTCCGCTTCGAATCCGGTGAAAGTGGCGGCGCGCTCGATGTACTGCACCGCCCGCCCGAAGCCGCCGGTCAGCTCCGGTGCCTCTTGCAGGAAGATGAAGTTGTCAAAGTCGTAGTGGTAGCCATTCACCCGGGCATTCACCGGCCCCTTCTCCGCCTCGATCCCCAGCTCCACTCCCAGCGATGCCTCGGTGGACAGCGGCGTGCCATCCATGTCCCCGCCGATGAGGAAGCGCCCGATCCCGGCATTGTGCCAGAAGGCATAGCGCTCCGTCGCGGTGGGGAGCCGCTCGATCCTCGATGCCATGCCGGTGATGGCCAGCCGGTCCATCCCCGCAAAGCCCTCGCGATCCCATGTGAGCGCGGAGGACAGGCTCTGCGAATACCCGCTCTCACCGCGCACATAGCCGGATTGCTCCGAGCTTAGGGCCTTCACCCGGCTCGCTTCCAGCCGGTAGCCGAGTTGGCCGGTCCATTCGCCGGATTGGTATTTTTCTAACAGATAGATCCCTTCGCCCTTCCCCCGGAGCTCGTTCCGCGCCTGCTGGAAGTCGGGCGGCGGATAGATCGCGCGGGTCGCCGTGAGCTGCTCCATGTTCGCGCTGATTCCCGCCGTCCCGCTGAGGCGTCCGTCCAGTGCCTCGTGCCTGACGTCGAGCCGCGCCTCGAAGGCATCCTTCGCCAGGATGGTATCCGCGTAGTCCCGTCCCGCGTCTTTGCCCAGCCCGCGGAATAGCTCTTCATGATCGTAGTCCGCGTAGCCCAGTTTCAGGTCGATCCCCTTCACGGGGCCTTGCTCGGGAGCGAGGCTCGCTTCCAAGTCGAGCCGGTCCTGCATCAGCTCCAGCGTGTAATCGCCGAAGAGGTCGGTGGCATCGCCCGGATAGAGGTAGGGCACGCCATACCTCGTATCGAAGCGCGAGTACGAGATCCCTAGTCGCAGCGGACTCTGCTCCGGGATTAGGGACAGCCCAGCGGACCAAGTGCTGCACTGGTGAGCGGAGTTCGGCAGCATCCCGTCGGGATTCGGAACATCGATCAATGCTCCGCTTCCGGGCTGGTAGATTTGCGGGTTCTCCAGTGCTTGGTAGGCGGGAGTCCGCGCCCGCCCGCCAATCGCGATGTCTTCCGCCTTCCGCGCCGAGCCGGTGAAACGCAGCACCCAGGGACCGGTTGCCAGCGAGAGATGGCCCGCCCCCGCTCGACCGCTTCCTTGGCTGTCATAGCGGGTCTCCCATGCTCCGGAGACCTCCTTCTCCATCCGCTCACGTGCGATCACCTTGCTCCGTGCATTCACCGCCCCGCCGATCGCGGAGTTCCCGTAGAGCAGGGATGCCGGACCACGATGAATCTCGATTCCGTCGAGCAGTGCGGGCTCCAGCGCCACGCCGTGATCCGGGCTGATATCCGAGAGATCGAAGGTGCCCAGATCGTCCCGCAGCATCCGCACCCGCACTCCCTCGAATCCGCGCAACACCGGTCGCGATGCCCCGGGGCCGAAGTATCCGGAGGAAACCCCGGGCTCCCACGCCAGCGTTTCGCCGAGGCTCGCCTGCGCATTCCTCCGCAGCACCTCTTCCGGAATCGACTGCACCTTCTGGATCGAGAAATCCGCGAGGGAAGGGGGAATATCCCCGCCCGAATCGGCGGTGACCACGATTTCTTCCAAGGCCTCCTCCTCCGGCAACTCCTCCAAAAGATCCTGTCCTCGAAGGATCCATGTCATTCCAAGAAAGCTTGCTATCGCACACCGTAGGCGCATGAAAAAAAGATGCGTATGAATTTATATTGCTAATGCAATAAAAATGCGAAAAGGCTGCGTCGTGCCCGGACGACTCCTGCCACTCCTGCTCCTCGCCCCGGCGCTTGCCGCTTCGGCCGCGTCTCCCCGTATGGATCTCCTCTACGGGCACTACGAGATCCACCTCGATTATCAGCCCGTTCCGGGAAACCCCGACGCCGGCTGGAACTTCTCCGTCTCCTACGATCGGGATGACGATTTCAGCTCGCAGGATGGTGTGGTGCGCATGGATCCGGACTCGACCGTGATCCTCGCTTCGCCCGCCACCGCGAGGGTCGTCCCCACGCCGCCCGGCACCTTCAGCCGATTCGGTCCTGCTGGCACCCCGCTCTGGGTCCTGCCGCAGAATCTCCTGTCCGGCACCCCTTATCTTGGCGTGCGGACCACCATGGCCGCGGGCCTCTTCCAAGCCCGCGTCGGGAATAGCTACTCGCCGAATGCTCAGGGCAGTGTCTCCATGCGCTTGGTCTCGATGACCGGCACCGGTCCGGCGGCGGGAGGGCAGTTCGCCACGTGGAAGACCGAAAGCCTCGGCACCACCGTCTTCTCCTTCGACAGCACCGATGGCATCGGCGCGGCCGATGAGATCCCTACGATCCCGGTCTCCTCGCACACGCACTACAACTGGGGCTTCACCAAGCCGGGAACCTACGAGCTCACCTTCGAGGCGAAGGGCAAGCTCATGCCAGCTCACGGGAATGTCCTCACTTCCGCACGCAGGACCTTCCGCTTCGCGGTGCCCTTCTCATCTTCGGTAGCAGCCGGAGCCTCGGTCCGCGTGTTACCTGCTCTTGCCGTCGCGAATCCCGCGGAGTCGGTGGCTTATCCCCCGGATCGCGTGATGATCGAAGCGCGGCAGCCTGCCGCGGCTCATCCCTTGCTGCCCGGTGCGCAGTGGCAGGTCCCCATGAGTTTTGGCACCGGGCCGCTTACCATGGCGAATGGAGTCGGAATCGACCCCGCCCTCGTCTCGGCCGGCCTGCCCGCCTCCGCACAGACCGGCCTCGGCCTGAAGATCGTGAGCTTCAGCGGCCCCGGGAACTTCGCCTTCCTCGATGGCAGCACCGCCTTGGCCGACGGGGTGGGGGATGTCCTGCCACTCGATCCCGGAACTACGAGGAACCTCGTAGCAGCCTTCACCGCAAAGGGAATCTTTCGCCTCGGCGTCTTGGTAGAAGGCGTGCCGGAAAGCACGGGGCCCTTCACTCTCGTCTTCGGCTCCGGACTCGGCGTCGATTTTACTTATCAGGATTGGAGCGCGAGCTTCGAGGCAGCGGCCAACTTGGCGCCGGGAACCCTTGCCGATCCCCAAGCCGATCCGGATCGCGATGGCCTCACCAATTCCGCGGAGTTCCTCCTCTTCTGGCATGGCCTTGACCCTTCCAGGCCGGATGCCCGGCTCCAACCGGCGTTGACGCGCGACGGGGCGGGGCGTCCGGCCTTCCCTTTCCTGAGGGATACTTACAAGGACCCTCTCAATGGCTCCTCATGGCAACTCAGGCCGGGCCGCTCCGCGGATCTTCATGCGTGGCACTACCGTTCGCCACAGTCCCCCGGCTTCCCCATGGAGCTCTTCGAGAATGGCGCGGAGGAGGGGAATGCCTGGGGCCGCATCATGAAGCGCCGCCTCGATGATCTTTCCGCGAATCCTTCGCGTGCCTTCTTCCGGTTCGATGTGACCGGGCCCTGACAACACCAACCATGACCATGAACATGACAACTCCCCCTTCGCTCCGCACCCTGCCTGCTCTCTGCTCGGCCATGGCGCTCTTGTGCCTGCCTTCCTCCGCCGCGCTCTACACCAGCGGTCACGGCGACTTCGGCGTGGCCTATGAAGCGGGCGACTTCCATTTCCACTTCCATGCCGATGGCGCCACGGTCGATGGCTCCGTGACGGGGGATGTCGAGTATGACATCCCCGATGTCACCGTCATCGCCAGCACCTCGTCCTCGCTCGTCCTACCCATCGATTTCCCGGCCTTGGGTGCCGGCACCGGTCAGACCATCTGGGTGCTCCCGGAGGTTCAGGATCCCGATCTTCCTTTCCTGGGCTTGGCCACGGAAGAGCTCGAACTCTCCGAGTGGGGAAACATCACCTTCACCTTGGGCAATGTGACCTCGCCCAGCGGCAATGGTGAATTCGCCCTCTGGCAGTCGGGCTCCTTCGGCGAGGTCCTCTTGCGCATGTCCACTGCCGATCCCGGAAGCGATTCCCTCATCCTGCCGCCCGGCAGCCACGCTCACTACAACTGGGGCTTCACCGAGGCCGGCACTTGGCAGATCGAGATGACCGTGAGCGGTACTCACGTGACCGATGGGTTCCAGTCCTCCACGGAGACCCTTACCTTCCACGTGGTGCCTGAGCCCGCCTCCGCCCTGTTAGGGAGCTTGGGCATGCTCGGCCTCCTTCTCCGCCGTCGCCGCTGATCGCATCATGGCTACGCGGAACATGGCGATTCCATCCCGCCTGCCGGATCTCTTCCGGGACCTGGCAGGCGGCTTCAAGCAACAGATGTTCTTTTGGGGCCTAGATGTGGTGAACCCGGGTGGAAACCTGCTCGTCCGGCAGGGCTTCTGTCGCGAGCCGTCCGCGGGGCTGAAGGGCACCAGCCACTACAAACTGCCGTGGCAGGGCGGCAGCATCGAGCTGCATGGTGCTTGTGCAGGCTGGTTCTCCCGGCAGGGTCAGGGCTTCATTTACGTCCGGCCCTTGGGTCGTTGCCATGTCTGGAACGGCGGCCAATCCGCCATCCCGGGCGAGTGGCCCTCTCCCTTCCTGAAGACGGATGACCTGCAGCGGATGCATGCGCTGGCCGCACCCTTCATCGCGTGGTGGCTGCACTCGGAGGACTGGATCGCGCGTGAGAAGGGCCCGGCCTATCGCCCTGCCTGCCATCGCCAGTTCAAGCGTCTCCCGGGTGCCCGCCCGTGGCTCCGCCCGCCCCTCGATCGCGACTGGCTGCGAGACTTCCTCGCTGCCCCGGAATCCCTCTCCCGCGCCAAACGCTTTGCCTCACATCGCTAGCATGAATCACAAGCTTCCCGTCACCGTTCTCTCCGGCTTCCTCGGCGCCGGGAAGACCACCTTGCTCAACACATCCTCCGCAATCGCGAGGGCAAACGCGTCGCCGTGATCGTGAACGACATGAGCGAGGTGAACATCGATGCCGATCTCGTCCGCAATGGCGATGCCGCCCTCTCCCACACCGAGGAGAAGATGGTCGAGATGAGCAACGGCTGCATCTGCTGCACCCTCCGCAAGGATCTTCTCGTGGAGGTCGGCAAGCTCGCCCGCGAAGGTCGCTTCGACCACTTGCTCATCGAATCCACCGGTGTCAGCGAACCCATGCCCGTCGCGGAGACCTTCACCTTTACCGATGACCAAGGCCGCTCGCTGGGGGACATCGCGAGCATCGATACCATGGTCACTGTCGTGGACGCCTTCAATTTCCTCCGCGACTTCAGCTCGCACGAGAGTCTGGACGATCGCGGCGAGGCACTCGGCGATGACGACGAGCGCAGCATCGTCGATCTTCTCGGCGATCAGATCGACTTCGCCGATGTGATCCTCCTCAACAAAACCGACCTTATCTCGAGCGACGAACTCCACACCGTCCACGGCATGATCCGCGCCCTCAATCCCCAAGCCCGGATTGTCGAGACGGTGAACTCCGCCGTCCCTCTGGCCGAGGTGATGGGCACCGGTCGCTTCGATCTCAAGAAAGCCGCACAGCACCCCGGCTGGCTCGACTCCTTGGTCGAGCACACCCCGGAGACGGAGGAATACGGCATCTCGAACTTCGTCTACGAGCGCCGCATCCCCTTCCACCCGCAGCGCTTCCATGAGGTGCTGCAGCTCGAATGGCCCGGCGTCATCCGCTCGAAGGGAGTCTTCTGGCTCGCCACCCGCCTGAAGCTCGCCGGCTACTGGTCGCAAGCCGGCGGCATGGCCCGCTACGAATGCGCCGGCCACTTCTGGTCCGTCGTGCCCCGCGATCACTGGCCCGCCGATACCACCCATATCGACCGCGTCTGGCGCGAGCCGAATGGTGATTGCCGCCAGGAGATCGTGCTCATCGGCACCAATCTCGATCGCCCCGCTCTCACCGCGATGCTCGATGCCGCCCTGCTCACCCCGGAAGAACTCGCCACCCCGGAGCACCTCTGGCCGAAGCGTTTCCCCGATCCCTTCCCGAAGTGGAAGATGGCCGTGGCCGCATGGTGATTCGCTCGCACCACGAACTCCTTGTCGCTTGCGGGGAGGCGCCTAGGCTGGCGCGATGACCGTCCCGCCGAAGCTGAAGAAACCCCTCAAGGTGCTACTGGCTGTGATCGCCTTCTTTACGGTATCGGTGCTGGTCGATCAGCTTTGGTGTCTGCGGAAATTGAGCGGAAGAGCCTTCGAGGCGCAGGCGGAGCAAATCACGGAGATTAATAGCGCCTGCTGGACCACCTACATCGGCACCGCCGGTGGCCGGGCTTACCTTGAGTTCGGCACTCCCGGACGATGGCGGCCCATCGTCTTTTGGACCAAGCTCTCCGAGCTGCCACCCGACCTATCGGCACGTTTGAGAAAGGGCGATGTCCCTTGGGCACCGTGGATGGAGCGGGCCAAGCGCGAGCGCCCCTGAGTGGGATTCCCCCGAAATTTCCCAATCCGAGCCTTTTTCCTTGGCGGGTTTGCGCTCTGCCGGGAAAACCTGCCACGATGCTTGTTTTTTCGGTTCTCGCAGCCGGGGCGGCGGATGTTTCGCCCCTCTTCGGTGTAATCAGCATGGTCCTCCTGATGGCCGTGCTGATGGCCCTCCTGCTGCACCGGCTGAAACAGAACTTCCTCGTGGGTTACATGATCTGCGGGATCATCATCGCGAATACCTCGCTGCTCGGTTCCTTCGGCAGCGCGGATACCCAGATGGATGGCGTCATCGCCCACCTCGCGGAGATGGGCGTCATCCTGCTCATGTTCACGCTCGGCATCGAGTTCTCCCTCGGCGAGCTGAAGCATCTCTGGCGCGTGTCCTTGATTGGCGGCGGCATCCAGGTCGGAACCATCTCCGCCATTGGCGGAGCCATCTGCTGGTTCTGTGGCATCCGTCCCGCCTCGGAGGTCGTGGTCCTCGCCGTCTCCGTGGCGCTCAGTTCCACCGCCGTCGCCATGAAGTCCTTCCAGGACATGGGGCAGCCGAACAATCCCTCGGCTCGAACGGCCCTGGCCATCGCCCTCTTCGACGACATTGTCGTCATTCTCTTCCTCATCATCCTGCCCGCACTCTTCGGGAAAGGGGAGGGGTCCATCGGCGGCGATATCGCGCTCGCGCTCGGGAAGGGCATCCTCTTCCTCGGCGGCACCATGCTGCTCGGCCGCTACGGCATCACCCCGCTCCTCCACGCGGTGGCCCGCACCCGCAGCAGCGAGCTTTTCACCCTGGCTGTCGTCGCCCTCTGCGCGGGTGTCGCGGTTCTCGGCGCCTTGCTCGGACTCTCGCCCGCACTCGGTGCCTTCGCCGCCGGCCTCATCGTCAGCGAGTCGATCTACCGCCACCGCATCATGGCGGACATCATGCCCTTCAAGGATCTCTTCCTCGCGATCTTCTTCGTCTCGGTCGGGCTGCAGATCGATCTCGGCATCGTGATGAACGATTGGATGCGCATCCTCGGCTTCAGCATCCTGATCCTGATCGTGAAGGGCACCATCGCCTTCAATGTCGCCCGCCTCTTCAAGCTGCCCCTGCGCCCGGCCCTCCTCACCGGCGCCGCCCTCTCCAGCTCCGGCGAGTTCTCGCTGGTGCTCTTGGGCAAGGCTGCCGACTACCGCCCGGCCGATCCCTCCATCCAGCAGCTCCTCCTCAGCTGCGCCGCCTTCACCATGGCCACCGTGCCCCTGCTCATGCGCGGCAGCGGTCACGCCGGCCGCATCCTGGAAGGCACCGGTTTCTTCAAGCCGAAGAAGAAAACCGTGGGGGAAAACCTCACCCCCACTCTGGCGATCAAGGAGATCTCCGATCACGCCATCATCTGCGGCTACGGTCCCGTCGGTCGCTCGCTCAATGAAGCCCTCCGCCAGAGTGCCGTGGACACCCTTGTGCTCGAGCTCAATTCGGACACCGTGCGCGCGCTCAAGGCCGCCGGTCAGCCCGTCCTCTTCGCGGATGCTTCCCACTCGGAAGCTCTCGATCTGGCCGGCATCAGCCGCGCCCGCATGGTCGCCTTCACCTTCCCCGCCGTGGAGCTCACCAAGGCCGCCGTGCCCATCGTCCGCGAACACAATCCCGGCATCGTGATCTTCGCCCGCGCCAAGTTCGCCGCCGAGATCGAAGAACTCCGCGCCCTCGAAATCGAAGTCATCCACGACGAACGCGAAAGCGCCGTCGCCATGATCGATGCCGCCAAAGGCGTCTACCAACGCATCGATCTGTCCGACGAGGACGTGCGTGAAATCGTGGACGGCAAGCAAACGCCGCCGATCGATGCGCGGCATTCATAGTAGCCGGAGAATCGTCCCCAATGTGACGATTTTTCCTTATTATTGGACGTGAATTGGCACGACCGCAGCTTCTAATGGACCCACATAGGCTGTGGCGAGCGGAGTGATTTCTTGGGTTTCTTCACTCCAGTTTGTAGCAGCCGATCAAAATACGGCCGGCACGGGGTTTCTTGGGTTTACCCCCGTGCCGGCCGTAACGATTTTCAGCCCGAGCACCATGTTGCCACGAAGCCATCCCTACGGCTTCCCGCCCAAGGGTATGTAGTCCCGCTTTCAAGCGGACGAAGCCATCTTTCGTTCCGCCTCACCTTACCGCCTCTTCTCCCGCGGCTCCGCCGCCTTGGACTGCGGCAGCCCTGCTGCCGTGAAGCACCCTCACCGCCGATAATCCCATGCGCGCTCAGATCTCTCTCCAGATTTTCGCGCCTTCTCGCGCCTTTTTGCGGCGAAGAATCCCCACACCCATCTCCCGCCCAAACATCTCAAATCCTTTGCGCCCGCCTTCACAGGCACTAGATCTAGCTCGTGCCGCCGAAAGACCACGAAACCAAGCTGGGCTCCGTTCTCGTTCGCAATCCCACCGTCGCCGACATTCCCGCCATCCTCGCCCTCCATCGCCGTTGCTTCCCGCAGGAAGGCGATGCCGGCGGCCCGTGGAATGAGAAGCACCTCCGCTCGCATATTCACGTATTCCCGGAGGGCCAGCTCCTCGCGGAGAAAGACGGCCAGATCCTCGGCGTGGCCTCTTCCCTCATCGTTTCGCTCGGGCGCAATCCGCTCCGCAAGCACACCTACGACGGCATCACCGACGACGGCTACTTCTACAATCACGACCCCCAGGGCGACACCCTCTACGGCGCGGACGTCTATGTGGATCCCGATGCCCGCAAGTTCGGCGTCGGTGCCGCGCTCTATTCCGCCCGCCGCGATCTCTGCCGCCGCCTGAATCTCCGCCGCATCCTCGCCGGCGCCCGCCTCTGGCACTACGACGAACACGCCGCCCGCCTCACTCCGGAGGAATACGTCTGGCAGGTGCAGGACGGCAAGATCCCGGACCCCGTCCTTGGCTTCCAGATCAAGCAAGGCTTCGCCGTCCGCGGCATCATGCCGAATTACCTCCACGATCACCGCTCGCGCGATCACGCCGCGCTGATCGAATGGATCAACCCGGAGTTCCAGGCCAACGATGAGACCAGTAACAAGGTCCGCGTCGCCTGCGTTCAATATCACATGCGCAAGGTCACCGACTTCGATGACTTCGCGAACCAAGTCCGCTACTTCGTTGAGACGGCAGGGGAGGACTATGGCGCGGAGTTCGTCGTCTTCCCGGAGTTCCTCACCGTGCAACTCCTCAGCGCCCTGCCGCCGCTCGGCTCGCGGGAGGGCATTCGCAAGCTCTCGGAATACACCCCGCAGTTCATCGAACTCATGAGCGGCCTCGCCCGCCAGCAGGGTCTCTACCTCATCGCAGGTTCCCATCCCGTCGCTCAACCCGATGGCCGCTTGGAGAACACCTCCATGATCTTCAAGCCGGATGGCACCCACGTTTCCCAGCCGAAGCTCCACATCACCCCCTCCGAGAAGACCTGGTGGGGCATCTCCGGCGGTGACTCCCTCATCGTGCTCCAGACCCCTAAGGCGAAGATCGGTGTGTTGATCTGCTACGACGTCGAGTTCCCTGAGGCCGCCCGCTATCTCGCCGATCGCGGCGTGGAAATACTATTCATCCCGTACTGCACGGACAATCGCCAGGGCTACCTCCGCGTCAGCCTCTGCGCCGCCGCCCGCGCCATCGAGAATCAGATCTACGTTGCCACCGCAGGCGTCGTCGGCAATCTGCCGGATGTCCCCGCCATGGACATCCACTACGGCCGTGCCGCCGTCTTCACCCCCAGCGATTTCGAGTTCGCCCGCGATGGCATCCAGGCCGAAGCCGACCCGAACGTGGAGACCATGCTCGTCACCGATCTCGACATCTCGGACCTTTATCGCTCCCGCCTGAATGGCAGCGTCACCCCCGTCACCGATCGCCGCACCGACCTCTTCGAATTCCATAACAAGCTCGCGAACGAAATCATCGCTCCCGGTGTCCAGGAAGGGCATCTCTGAATTGGGACGACATTTCTCAACATATCAGATAGACCTGCTGCCATGAAGATCCTTCGCAAGCGCTCCTCGCCTTGGGTCAAATGGGCCGCAGTGGCAGGCCTCTCCACCGGCGTCCATGCTGCGGATGTCCTCTCCGTGGCTCACCCCGATGAGGACTTTGCCACCGATCGGACCGTGGTCTGGACTCCTCTTTTCCAAGCCGCATGGGACCGGATGAACTCCGACTTGGGCGGCGTTCCGGTGAAGGTCGAGCCACCCAATGCGCTCATGGCGCGTCTCGATGCCTTCAAGTGGCAGGCCGGGTCGGTCATGCCGGAGGGGAAGTGGAAAGTCTGGTCGGGAGCGGCCACTCCGGATTTCGTCGCGATGGCTAACGGGGAAGCCGCACGCATGACGGGTGACGCCCAAGGCCCGTTCTCCGCAGCGCCCGAACACCCGGACGCCCGGCCCGGCCGCCGTCTGGTGCTGGCTTTGCTGGATCGCGAACTGAAGTTCCTGAAGCCGCTCCACCGCTCCACCTCGATGCCACTCGCGTTCCGCGGGGGTGAGGAGAGGGAGCAACCGGTGAAGTTCTTCGGCGTGCGCGGGAATCTCTCGGGCGGCTTCGGCGGAATGGTGAAGATCCTTTCGCGGGACGCGGACTCGCATGCGTTGGAGATCCGCTCCGATGAGAAGGAGTCGCTGGTGCTCTATCTCCCCAAGGAGCGCGAGAGCTTCGGCGCCGCATGCACGAAGCTGCAGGGCTGGCGCAAGGAGCGGCTGAAGGGCGAGCATGGTTCAGCGACGGATCCTTCGCTGCATGATAAAGATGACCTGCGCATCCCCTACCTCGATCTGGAGGCTCGGGCCGACTTCCTCCCGGCGCTTGACGGGCTGCGATTCCATCCCGGCACCAGCGTTCCTTACACGATCGTGAAGGCCGAGCAGCGGACGAAGTTCAAGATAACCGAAAAGGGGGCGAAGGTTCGTGCGAAAGTGGAACTCAGTGCGGACCCCTTCGGCGAAGCGCCGCCGCCACCGCCGATGACTCCCCGCGATTTCCATTTCGACCGACCCTTCTTCGTTTTCATGTGGCGCGAGGGCGCGGAGTTGCCCTACTTCGGAACGTGGATCGGGGATGCTTCCGGAATGGAAGCTTGGGAGTAAAGTTGCCAGATAACTTCTGATCAATACTCCGGCTTCCCGACCGGGCATCTTCAACCATCATTGGGCAGTCAACGCGCAAGAAAGATGAAATCCTCTTCAGGTTCTCCAGAATCCGAACGGCAACGCCGTCTTGAAGCTAGAATTTCGGGTGCCCGCGCGTGTTTGATGAACAACACCAAGTGGCGCGAAGTTCTCGCGGTCCTTGCGAATTCGGAGAATTTGAGAAGTCCGATCCGGTGGCGCTTCGTGGATGACGAACGAATTTTCTACCAGCCGGTTCCCCCGGCTGGATCCTTGTTGGTATATAGTCTTCCGGACATGCTTCCTGCCCCCTTTGCTCTTTATAACGAGATCGACTGGATCGAGGTCCCCTCTCAGGAAGATGGCAGAAACGATTTGGACAAACTTTGGTCGGAGCTTTGGGGCCTCGGGTTTCTCCCCTTGAGTAGGAGCAATTCTTGTCTGCGGATAACGGGCTACATCTGGTGAATCGGGCGGCCGTTGTATCACCACCAAGCCCACCCGTGCCGGTCCCAGAAGGAATTCAGCTCGCCCATGTCCCCCTTGAAAACATTCCGCTCCATCGGGTGCCCCATGCTGCCGAAGTATCGCGGGCTTGCCCATGAGCCGGTGTTGTAGTGCTTCGCTTGCGAGCGGCCGCCCTGCCAGATCACACCGCCGTACTGCCACATCGCCCACTCGTCCCAGATCCCGTACTGCTCCATCAGTCCGTCCGGTGTCAGCGCGCCGCCCATGCTCCGCTCCGTCCCTGCTGGGCTATAGAGCGCGATCCAATACGGCGAGCGCCGGATGATCGATTTCTGCGCCGGGCTCGCATTGCTTAGGCTCGCCCTCAGCTTCGCGCTGTTCTCCAGGTAGGTGACGGGAGTGACACCCGTCCGCTGCTCCACCCGCTGGATGAATTTCACCAGCCGGTCCGGCGATGACGCCGTATCGAAATCTCCCACCAGCAGGATCTTCCGCTGCGAGATCCCCTGCGCCCGCGCCACCGACCGTACCCGGTCCACGAAGGAGTCCGCCTGATACGCCGGGTCCTGATCCATCGTTACGAAGTGGTAGGCCCCCAGCAGCATCCCGCTCCGGTCGGTGGACCGCAGGAAGGCCGGGAACTTCTCATCCAGCAGCGGCCCCTTCGCCGAGCGTGCGATCAAGCCCTGCGCCCCGTTCACCCGCAGTGCGGACACATCGTGCTCCGAGTAGCTCGCCCCGCCGCGCTGCCGCTCCTTCGGATCCCAGCCGGAGACATTCAGCACCGCCGGGGAATCACTTACACTCGTCCCGCCGAATCCCCCGCCACCGCAGGAACAAAGGCCGAGCGCAAGGACAGGGAGCAGGACGGAAAGTTTCATTTCCCGAGCCAAACACGGCCCGGCAGCCACTGTCCAGCGGAGGAAGAAATGCCCCTCCGCCAAATCCACGCCCATCCTCTCCAGCATCCGCGCCATCCGCAGTAGACCCATCTTCCTCTCCGCGTTCCTCCGCGATCTCTGCGCCTCCGCGGTATCCCCTCCATCCACCCCCGGAAGCCACCCTTCACCTCGCCCCAAACCCGGCAAAAAGCTCCCCCAAACGGTCAGAAGGGCGGCTAGACAAGTGCCATTTCTCCCCCTAGCGTCCGCGCCGACATGAAACTGTATCTTACTCCCGGCGTCCTGGCTTTCGGCCTCGCCACCCTGATCCCGGCGGCCGCCCAGAATGAAGGTGCCGCGGAGAAGCCCGCTACCGAGACGACCCCGGCCGCTCCCGCCGCCCCGATCGACCCGGCCAAGGTGAAGTCCGATTCCTCCTACGGCCTCGGCTTCCGCACCGGCGGTGAGTTCGCGCAAAATTACGGCCAGTTCGGCATCACCGCCGAAGACATCGATACCGAAGCCTTCCTCAAGGGCTTCCTCACCGCGTTCAAGGGCGACAAGCCGGAAGTCGCGGAAGAAGCGCTCAAGGCCTCCATGCAGGCCCTCGGCGATCTCCTCCAGACCCGCGAGAAAGAACGCGCCGCCAAGAACCTCGAAGCCGGCAAGGCCTTCCTCGCCGAGAACGGCAAGCGCGAAGGCGTGACCACCACCGCCAGCGGCCTCCAGTACGAAGTCCTCGCCAAGGGCGGCGACAAGAAATACGTCGCCCCGAAGGAAGGCGAGCCCGAGAAGCAGTTCCTCGTGAACTACAAGGGCACCCTCATCGACGGCACCGAGTTCGATGCCTCTCCCGCCGGTAGCCCCGTCCCGATGACCCTCCAGGTCATCGATGGCTGGAAGGAAGCTCTCACCACCATGCCGATCGGCGCGAAGTGGAAGCTCTTCATCCCGAGCGAGCTTGCTTACAAGGACCAGCGCCGCAGCGCGGAGATCGCACCGAACAGCGTCCTGATCTTCGAACTTGAGCTCACCGAGATCAAGGACGCCCCGGCCAACCCGCACGGCGGCCTGCCCTTCCCGATGCCGGAAGGTGCCGCTCCCGGCGGTGCTCCGGAAGGCGAGTAAGCTTCCAGCGGCATAGATTTATGTGCTCGGGCCCGCGGGGAACTTGATCCCCGCGGGCCTTTTCTATGTCCTGATCGCATGAAGCTCACCTACTACGGCCACTCCTGTTTCAGCGTCGAACTGGCCGACGGCACCAAGCTCCTCTTCGATCCCTTCATCACCGCGAACGAGCTCGCCAAGGACATCGACATCGAGGCCATCCAGGGCGACTACGTCCTGCTCACCCACGGGCACTTCGACCACATGGCGGATGCCGAATCGGTCCTCCAGCGCACCGGTGCCAAGCTCATCGCGAATTTCGAGATCGTCTCTTGGTACAATGGCAAGGGCATCTCCAATGCCCACCCGCTGAATGCCGGCGGCGCCTTCCACTTCCCCTTCGGTCGTGTGAAAGGCGTGAATGCCATCCACTCTTCCGTCCTGCCGGATGGCACCTACGGCGGCGGCCCCATGGGTTTCATCGTCGAATCCGGCGGCGCCTCCTTCTATGTCTCGGGGGATACCGCCCTCACCATGGACATGAAGATCATCGGCGAGCAGCACCAACTCGAGTTCGCCGTCCTTTGCATCGGGGATAACTTCACCATGGGTGCCGAGGACGCCGCCCTCGCCGCGAACTGGACCGGTGCCCGCACCGTCATCGGCGTCCACTACGACACCTTCCCGCCCATCAAGCTCGACAAGACCGCCGCCCACGCCGCCTTCACCGCAAAGGGCGTCGAACTCCTCCTCCCCCGCATCGGCGAAACCATCGGCGTCTGAACTACGGGGGAACTTGTATTCCCGCGGCTCCGCCGCCTTGGACTGCGGCAGCCTGCTGCCGCTTTTGGCAGGCAGCCCTGCTGCCGTGAAGCCACGTAAATCGCCCGCCACCAAGGGTAAGTAGTCCCGCCTTCAGGCGGACGAATCCACCCTCACCGCCGTCGCACCCTCATGTAGCGGATGGACTTCGTCCTTCCGGCTTCTCGCGTCCTCCCCGGAGAAGGCCATCGACATCTCCGTCTAAGGCCTCGAACTCCGCGCAGCGAGAAGGCCCGGCGCCAAGGTTAGGCAGTTCCGCCTTCAAGCCGAGGAATCCACCTGTTGCTCCCAGTCTCGCGGCTCCGCCGCCTTGGACTGCGGCAGGCAGCCCTGCTGCCGTGAAGCCACATACATCGCCCGCCATCAAGGGGAAGTAGTCCCGTCTTCAGGCGGACGAACCACCCCTCACCGCCGTCGCACCCCACCTGTAGCGGAAGGACTCTCGTCCTTCCGGCGGCTCGCGCCTCCCCCTAGAGCGCCATCCGCTTCCCACAAAATATGTCCCCGACCACACCCTGCCGCCGCCCTCTTCTAAAGACATCTCAAGCAGGGCAGGGGAAACCCACCCCATCATCATTCGAAGAGCCCCTTCACACTCGCCTCATCTCCCTTCCACCGATCGGAGATCGCCCCGCGCTGCTCCACCTGTAGCGCATCGTTCGGCCTTAGCGGCAGGTTCTTGTGCTTCAGATTCAAGTAATCCAGCCAATACGACTTCCCCTCCCGCACCAGCATCACGTTTCGTCCTCCGAACTCATTTCGTCCACCCGCGGCATTGATCGCTTGGAGCAGGGTCAGCCCCTTGCGGTATTCGGAGTCTCCCGCATTCTTCACCTGCCCTCCCACGCTCACCATGCTCGCGGCTTCTCCCTTCTCCCCACCTACTATCGCCTCGATCTCAATTGCCGGTTGGGTGTAGATCCCTTGCTCCCGATAAGCCTTCTCGGCACTCCGCGCGAATTGCTCCGGAGTCAGCCCTTTCGCGTTGAGCAGCGTCTCGAGCATCGGAAGGCGCACCCCTCCGGATTGGCCCAGCTTGTAGTTCCCGTTCACTTTCTCCTGCTCCTCGCTACCCACACCGCGCAGCGTCAGCTTGATCGAATCGCCCGGGGCCAGCCCTTCGCCGAATCCATGGTTCAATAGAAGAAAACCGATGAGAAATTGGCGGCTTAGAGATGAACTGATGCTTCGCATGTAGAAGCTTTGTCGCGCAAAGTAAATATGGCAAGATCCAAGTTCTACCAGTTCCTCCGCCTTCCAAATTTCTACCCATCCGTGCCATCCGCGAAATCCGCGGTCGATTTCCCCCGGCTCTCCGCTGCTCGTTTCCGCCCCACCACCAAATCAAACAGACATCCCGCTAAGAAAAATGTCACAAAGGGGGTCACTGGTTTCAACAACTGTCGAACGCCATGCAAGCCCTCGCCATATCCCCACCCGAGCCCATGGACAGGAGCCGCTTCTCCGAACTGATCCGTCAGCACCACCTTACCCTGCTCTCCTACGCACGGGCGGTTGCCGGGAACGACGCCACCGCGCGCGAACTCGTCCAGGACTCCTTCGTCGCCGCCTGGCAAAATATCGGCCGCTTTGAAGTCACCCGCGACTTCGCCGCCTGGATGCGTGGCATCCTCCGGAACAAGTGGCGCGAGCACTGCCGCACCCATGCCCGCGAGGTCCCCTTCGATGAGGCCGCCCTCTCCGCCTTGGAAGAGACCCTCTCACCGCACCCTCAGGGGGATGCCGTGATCTTCGTCCGCCTGGAAGCCTGCCGCGACAAGCTTCCTCCGCCCATGGCCGAGGCCCTCCGCGTCTGCTACGATGAAGGCCGTACCAGCGAGGAAGCCGCCTCCCTTCTCGACCTGAATCCCGCCGCGCTCCGCAAACGTCTGGAGCGCGCCCGTGAAACCCTCCGCCTCTGCCTCTCCCGCAAGGCCTGAACCCTTTTCCCGTTCCTTTCCATGAATCCTTCTGAAGATCCCTCCGACCGCTTGGTCGATTCCCTTTTGCGCGAGCAGGCCCGCCGCTCCGCCGATGAGGAACTCCTCAAGTCCATCGAGGAGAAGCTCGACGCCGTAAGCCCCGCATCCGCCCAAGCCGAGCGTCCGCGCTCCGTCCTCAGCAACCCCGCTGTCATCGGAGCCTTGGCCGCTGTCGTTACTCTCGGCATGCTCATACTCGGTTCAGCCAATATGGCGATGAACAAAGCCAAGCGTTCCGAGCAGGTGGCGGCTCCCTCATATCGCGAGTCACAATTACGCGAACAGATCGTCCCCGAGAACGACCTCAAGGAGCTCCAACGCTCCGTCGCCTCCGCCAAGCCGGCTTCTCCACGTATCACCTCCAGCGATGCGGAGGGCTCGCTCGTCGTCCCGGATTCCTCCCTCAAGCTCGAGACCCTCGAAGCTCCACCCGCTGCCGCCCCTGCTGTTTCGAACCAATCCTTCGCCGATAACTCAGGAAGCGGTCGCGGCTCCGGTTCTGCCATGGGTGGCCCGCGTCATGATCTCTCTCAAGCTCCTGCTAAGGGAGACTCAAAGGACATCGAACAGAATATGCTTCTTTGGGGAACACCAACCGCTCCGTCGGATGCCCTTGCCGGTGCCGCCGCGGATAGCTTCGTCCTCCCCTCCGAAGCTCCCCTCGCCGAATCTCTCTCGGAGCCCGAGGCCAACGAACTAACGCAGCGCTCCAAAAATCTCCCCGGCAAGGCCAGAGCCCGGACCGACAGCGGACCCTCCCGCGAAAACTACGGCCGACTCATCGACCAGCCCTGGAAGTACCCGTGGCAGGAAGCGCTCTCGACCTTCTCCATCGATGTCGACAACGCCTCCTACACCAATATCCGGCGCATGATCGCCGAGGGCCGCCAGATCCCCGCGGATGCCGTCCGCATCGAGGAACTCGTGAACTACTTCGACTACCGCTACGCAGGCCCGCAGGGCGATGGCCCCTTTGCCGTCACCGGCGATCTCGCTACCTGCCCTTGGAAGCCCGGACACCTGCTCGCCCGCGTCGCCATCAAGGGTAAGGAGATCCCGAACAACTCCCGCCCTGCCTCGAACCTCGTCTTCCTCATCGATGTCTCCGGCTCGATGCAGTCGCCCGACAAGCTCCCGCTGCTCAAGCGCTCGATCCGCGTGCTGATCGACCAGCTCGATGAACGCGACCGCGTCGGCATGGTCGTCTACGCCGGCACCGAGGGCGTCGTCCTCGAACCCACCTTGCTCGATGAACGCGGCAAGTCCCAAGCCATCCAAGCCCTCGAGAAGCTGGAAGCAGGCGGCTCCACCAATGGCGGTGCAGGCATCCAGCGCGCCTATCAGATGGCTGCCAAGCACCTGGTCCAAGGCGGCACCAATCGCGTGATCCTCGCCACCGATGGCGACTTCAATGTCGGCACCACCGGCCAGGGCGCCCTCGTGAATCTCGTCAAGAACGGCTCCGGCAACCGCATCTACCTCAGCGTCCTCGGCTTCGGCACCGGCAATCTCAACGACGCCATGCTCGAAGCCATCACCAAGGATGGCAACGGCAACTACTTCTACGTCGACAACGACGGCGAGGCCCAGCGCGTCTTCCTCCAGAAGCTCACCGGCACCCTCGTCACCATCGCGAAGGACGTGAAGATCCAGGTCGAGTTCAATCCCGGCAAGGTCAAGGGCTACCGCCTCATCGGCTACGCGAACCGCATCCTCCGTCACGAGGATTTCAACAACGACAAGGTCGATGCCGGCGACATCGGCGCGGGCCACACCGTCACCGCCTTCTACGAGATCGTCCCGGATGGCGTGGACATGCCGGCCACCGGCTCGGTGGATCCCCTCCGCTATCAGAAGCCCCTCGAACGCGACGTCGTAGCCAGCGATGACTGGCTCACCCTCAAGCTCCGCTACAAGCATCCGGAAGGTGATAATAGCTCGCTCATCGAAACCACCGTCAAAGGCGAGCCCGTCGCTTGGCAACAGGCCGGAAACGACTTCCGCTTCGCCTCCGCCGTCGCCCTCTTCGGCATGAAGCTCCGCCAGCTCCCGGATGTCGCCGATGTCCCATGGGCCAAGGTTGAATCGATCGCCCGCCCGGGACTCGCCGATGACGCCCGCGAGCAGCGCAGCGAGTTTGTCTCCATGGTCCGGAAGACCGGTGACTACGATCCTTCCGTGGTGGAAGCGGAAGAGTCTACCCGTATGACCCCCGTCTGGACCGCTGCTGACCTCAGCTTCCTCGAAATGCGCAGCACCAAGTGGTACGTCACCTTCGGCCTGCAGTCGGAAGGAAAGTGGGCTCCCAAGCTTCTCGGTCAGGATCATCTTAAGAAACCCTTTAATAACCGCGTCAACCCCGCAACCATGCTCAACCCCGGTGACACCTTCTTCGGCGATGGCGCGATGCAAGGCCGCTTCAAGCTCATCGGCTTCACCGAGAGGGAAGTTTTCTCCAGTCTCACCGGCACCAGCCAGAATGTACAGGTCGCCATCTACGAAGACCTCAGCCCCGGTAAACTTGGCAAGCGCTACGAATCCCAATACGGCCTCCTGGATGCCGAGATCGACGCCGCCGCCTATGCCGATCATTCCGCCGTCATTGCCGTAAAAGGCTCCGAACGCACCCCCCTCGTCATCGGGGAAGGCAGCACCTTCGGCGCGAACAACCGCTACCTCCTCAAGCAAGTCACCGCCGACCACGCCAGCATCGAATACACCGACCAATCCGGCACCCTCAGGCTCCTCAACCTGCCTCTTCAAAAGTAGCCACACCGGGAGCGTCAGGCTCCAGCCTGGCCGAACCCACACTGATAGCTACTATCTCCATAGTAGCGATGCCTCCCGCCCCGGCCGCCGGATCTCAATTCATCACCAGCGTCACCCACACGGCCAGAACCGCGCCGATCACGGCCAATAGGAAAAAGGCAAGATGCTGCCAGAGGCTCATCGGACGCTTGTGAGGCAGCGTCGAGGCACTCCGACGGATACGGTACACCGGGGGAGGGGTGTGCATGGGGGCAGGCGGGTGGGGGATTGGGGAGCGAGGGAGATCGCGCGGGCAGCGCAGGGAGAGGGTGGGGGAGTGGCAACGCCGGATCCCCCCGGAGCCTGCGCTGCTGGCGGCCTTCTAGCAGAAATCCTGCCGCAGCCAAGATTTTTTTAAAATTCCGCCCTGTTACCCGACTCACTCCGGAGCCTTCCACTCCGGGAACTTCTCCTTCAGCTCCTTCCGGTACTTCTCCGCATCCGCCGTCTTCCCCACCGCCTCCAGCGACCTCGCCAGATGATGATACGCCAGCGGCGTCAGCTCGCGGTCGTTCGGATCGGCGAAGGTCACGGCCACCACATACGCCTCGTTCGCCTTCGCCGGATCCTTCTTCAGCATATAGGCGTCGCCCAGCAGCAGCCGCACCTCCATGTTCGCCCGGCCCTGCGGCCGCAGATCCTGCGCCTCCCCCGCGATCGCCAGCGCCTCGTCCGCTCGCTTCAGCGCCAGCAGCGCCTTGCCCTTCTCCACCATGATCTCCGTCTTCAGCGTCGGGTGCTCCTCCGCCGCCAGCGCATGATCCAGCGAGGCAAGCGCCGGTTCCGGGTTCCCTGTCTCCAGCTGCGCCTTCCCCAGCATCCGCCACACCGCCTTCGGCGTCGATGCCGCCTGCTTCGGATCCGCTACCATCTGCAGATATGTCGCCGCCCGCTCGTAGCCTTTCGCTTGGAAGGCCTGCGTCCCTGCCCAGGTCACCAGCGCCGGGGGTAGCTCCGCATCATACCCCTCCTTGATCGCGCGATCGATCTCGTCGCCCGTCGCCTTCGCATCCTGCAGCGAGTAATGTCCGGCCGCGATCATCAGCCCCGCCGGCTTCGCATAAGTCTTCGGATCCAGCTCCCGCGAGAGCTCGGCCAGCGGCAGCGCCTCCTTCACCTGCTCGCTCTTCACCAGCGCCCAGGCGACCCGGTAGCTCGCCAGCGCCCGCCGCTCGCTGCTCGCCTTCGGGAACTTCTCCAGGAAGCCCCGATAGCGCACGATCATTTCCGGCAGCTTCTCCTCCTTCGCCAGGATCTCCCCGGACTCGAAGTAAGCTGTCGCCTTCAGCTCGTCCGGCCCCTCGCTCGCGATCAGCGCATCGAAGTCCGCCACCGCCTTCGCCGTGTTCCCCGCCGCCTGATGCGTCAGCGCCCGGCTGAAGAGCGCCTGTGGCAAACGCTTCTCCTTCGGGAATCCCGCGATGAAATCGTCGAAGGACTTCAGCGCCCCCTTCAGATCCCCGATCTCCTTCAGGCACCGCGCGCGGTTGTAGAGCATCCCCGCTCGGTTCTCGCCGGATACCAGCTCCGCATTGATCGCCCGGTATGCCTTCGCCGCCTCCTCCGGCTTCTTCGCTTCCAGTAGCGCCTCCGCTTTGATCAGCAGCGCCGTGTGGATCTTCGGATCTTCCGCATGATCCTTCTGGTAGCGGTTCAGGAAAGCATCCACCTCGGCCATGTCGTGCGAGCCCTTCCCGCGATACGCGGAGAGCAGCCGCAGATAGCTCGCCTCGTAGGCCCATGCACCACCCGCCGGGTGCTTCTCCACCTCGTTGAAAAGTCGAGCCGCCTCCTCATACTGCTTCAGCTCGTAGCTGGATCGCGCCGCCAGCATCAGCCGCCGCGCATCCTGCTCGCTCGTTCCCGCAGCCGGGTCCGCCTTGTAGATTTCCAGCACCTTTGCGAAGTCCTTGCGATCGAAATGCGCCGCCATCAGCGCGAAGCGCGCGTTCTCGCGCGAGCCCTCCATGCCCGGCGTCTTCAGCACCAACTCCAGATACTTCGCGGACACGTCTTCCTTCCCCAGCTTCGCCGCCACCGCCGCCGCCTGCAGTGCCGCAGGCCCGCGCACCTCCGCCGCGCTACCGGCCCCCGCCGCTTCTTCCAGATAGGGCAGTGCCTCCTCCAGCTTCCCATCGTTTGTTAGAATCCTCCCCAGCGCCAGTTGGCTCGCAGTGCGGAAGCTGTTGTCCTTCGACTTGTCGGCCAGCACCTCGCGGTAGTTCGCCGCCGCCTTCGCATTCCCGTCCTTCACATGGTCGTAGGCCACCGCGGCGAAGTAACGGCCCTTCAGCCGGTCCCCCGGCGTGCTCGCCGCCTCCGCCATCAGCTCGTAGAGCGGTGCCGCCTGGGCGAATTCCTTCTTCTTGTAGTGTTCCACCGCCAGCCGGTTCGCCGCCACCATCGTGAAGGGCGACTTTCCGCCCCGCTTCACAATCTCGCGATAGCACTTCCGCGCGCTCTCCTCCTTGCCCAGCGCCGCATGGCTCTCGCCCAGATACCAGGAAGCTGCATCCGCATTCGGATGATTCGCGAACTGCCCCAGATACCCGCTCAGCACCTCCACCGCACGGCCGTAGATCTCCTTCCTCTGCCCCTCGTTGGCCGTCGCCTTCGCCGAATCGTAGAGATTCTTCCCGCGCTCGTACCAATCCTGCCCCGCATTGCCCTCCAGCGCCGGGTTCACCGGCTCCGCCTTGGGCGGTGCCGGTTCTTCCTGAGCCACGGCAGTGCCGGCAGCGGCGAGGCAAAGTAAAAGGCGAATCGTCACAACGACCCGATCATGACCGCGATCCGCCCCTTTGCCAAGGGGCGAGGAACCCTCCCTCGCCCCGCTAGTCCGACCGCCCCTCCGGCCCCAAAACCCTCGGAAACTCAATTCCCTCTCTTCTCTCCTGTTCAATTCTCCTCCCCGGATCCCAAACCACAAATTTCCCAATTGCGGCCGGCAAGCCTCTTTTCCTCACGGTTCCGCCCTCCTTCCTGATACCCTGAGCGGAAATGGACGACCAACCGACCCGATCCCAAAAGCCCCGCCCCATCAGCCCGCGCCAGCTCCAGTTCGCCCGCCTCGTCGCCGACGGCACCACTCAGACCGCCGCCTACTTCCAGGTTTACGGCAAGAAATCCAGCAAGGCCGACGCCTCCGCCCTCGCGCATCACCCCAACGTCGCCGCCGAGATTGCCCGCCGCCAGCGCGAGGCCGAAGCCCGTGCCGACTTCAAGCGCGAGGACATGATCCGCTACCTCGTCTCCATCCTCCACACCCCCATGAACGAGCTCAGCGATGCTCACCCTCTCGTTCAGGAACTCAACATCACCCGCCGCGGCGATGCCGACTTCATCCGCATCAAAGGCCTCGCCAAACTCGAAGCCGCCCGCCTCCTCTCCCAGATCATGGGCTGGCTCAAACCCGCCCCCGAACCCACTACCCCCGAAGAACCCGTCACCATCGTCCTCAAGAAAATGTGGGACTAGCCACTCGCGGCTCCGCCGCCTTGGACTGCGCGCAGCCTGCTGCCGCTTTCGGCAGGCAGCCCTGCTGCCGTGAATCCACCCCTGCCGCCCGCCACCACAAGGGTAAGTAGTCCGCTTTCAAGCGGACGAAGCCGTCTCCCATCCTGCTGACCCCGCGCCGGTCCCACCTCACCCAAGTCCCGGACCAGTTGCAACTATCCTATCCATCCCGGTCCCTATCCCTGACGGAGATTCCATCCTCCTCCCCGGGATCTCACTCCACGTTCGATCTCTCCCTCCCCGCATTCGCCACCTCCACCTCCACCGGCACCCATACCATCTCCACCTTCCTGAAATCCCGCGGCACCTTCACCCGGTACCTCCCATCATCCCCCCGCAGCGCCGCACGCTCCGCTCCATCCACGCTCACCACCAGCTCCGCCTCCGCGCTCCCGATCCCGCAGAAGCTCACCTCCACCGACTCATATCCCGGAGTCCAGGAACCCTTCCACTCCCGCGAGATCGCCACACGCCCCTCCTCACCCTCTAACAAAATCGTCGAGTCCCGGTAGACCTCCTCCTTCCACTGCTCCCCATCCCCCTCGTCCTCATACCAGCGGCTCGTCTCCTTACCGTTCTTCCACCAAGCCCGCAGCTCCGGCTCCGGATTCGCGATCTCTCCCACATGCTGCTGCAGTGGCCAGTGCGGCACCACCGCCCCGCCGCGGACAAACACCGGGATCCGGTCGATCGGACACTCGATCCAGATATCCGTCGCCACCGCCTTCGGCCGCGAGTCGTCGTGATACGCGAACCAATCGCCCTTCGGCAGATACAGGAAGCGACCTTCCTCGCCCTCCGCCATGATCGGCACCACATACAGATGGTCGCCGAAGAAAAACTCCGCGCTGCGCCAGTAGGCATCCGGATTCTGGTGATCCACCAGCGGCAGGGATCTCAGCATCGGCGTGCCCTCGCTCACATACTGCCAGAAGGCCGTGTAGATCGTCGGTAGCAGGTGGTAGCGCATCTCGATCGCCCGCCGCACCCAGTCTGTCGTGTCTTCGCCGAAGCTCCACGGCTCCTGCTCCCCGTGATCACCCGAGGAATGCGTGCGGAAGAACGGATGGAACACCGCCAGCTGCACCCAGCGCAGATAGAGCTCCGGCGTCGGTGTCTCGATGAAGCCGCCGATATCCGAACCGATGAAAGACATCCCCGAAGTGGCGAGCCGCTGGCATTGCGTGTTCGCCATGTTCAGGTGCTCCCAGCTTGCCACGTTGTCTCCCGTCCACGCACAAGCGAAACGCTGCGTCCCCGCATAGGCCGACCGCGTGATCGAGAATGCCCGCCGCCCCTTGCCCCACAGCTTCAGCCCTTGCCGCGTCGCCCGCACCATCTGCATGCCGTAGATGTTATGCGCCTTCCGGTGCGAGCAGGGATGCCCGTCGTAGTCGTGGCGCACATCGTGCGGGAAGGTTCCTTCTTCGAACACCGCGGGCTCGTTCATGTCGTTCCAGATCCCGCGCACGCCGGTCTCGCCGATCAGATCCTTGAACAGGGTCGCCCACCATTCCCGCACATCGGGTCGCGTGAAGTCCGGGAAGTGACACAGGCCCGGCCACACCGAGCCCTTCGCCAGCGCGCCGTCCTGCCGCCGGCAGAAGTAGTTCCTGTCGATTCCCTCGACCCACGCCGGGTAGTTCGGGTCGATCTTCAGCCCCGGGTCGATGATCGCCACGGTCTTGAAGCCCTCCGCCTCCAGCTCGCTCACCATCTTCTTCGGATCGGGGAAGCGCTCCGCATCCCACGTGAAGCAGCGGTAGCCATCCATGTAGTCGATATCCAGGTAGATCGCATCGCAGGGAATCTTCCGCTGCCGGAAGCCCCGCGTGATGTTCCGCACCGTCGCTTCCGGATAGTAGCTCCACTTGCACTGGTGGTAGCCCAGCGCCCACAGCGGTGGCATCTCCGCCATCCCTGTTAGACGCGTGTAGCGTTGCACGATCTCCAGCGGCGTCTCGCCGTGGATGAAATAGTAATCCATCTCACCGCCCTGCGCCTTGAAGCTGGTCACGTTCGGCTTGTCGTTGCCGAAGTCGAAGCCCGTGCGGAAAGTGTTGTCGAAGAAGATTCCGTAGCACAGGCCCCGGCACAGGCTCAGGTAGAAGGGCACGTTCTTATACAGCGGATCGGTGTCCCGTCCGTAGGCATAGGTGTCGCTGCCCCATAGCTCGAACTTCCGGCCTCGCAGGTTCAGGTCGCAGCTCTTGTCGCCCAGCCCGTAGAAATATTCCCCGTTCTGGCAGACCTTCGCCATCTTCACCACCTCGCCGCCGAAGATCTTGTTGTCCTCCCAGTGGAAACCTTTCTCGTCCTGGCAGAGAATCTTCCCCGAAACCGTGTCGGTGATCGTCGTCTTCAGCCCCTGCCGTGCAATCCGCACCGACAGCCTCCCGGTTTTCAATGCATAACCGTCCGCGAACTCGATCAGCTCGTGCGCCGGTAGCTCGCCCCGGAATGCCGGATCGATCGCATAGGAGAAGTCATCCTCGAAGCGCCCCTCCGGCGTGAAGCGGAATCTCACGATTCCCTCCGCCACCAGTTGCATCCGCATCAGCACCCCGTTGTCCGTCACGAACTCGAAGATCCCATTCCCCGGCCGCCGCGCCTCACGGATGCCACCGGGCGAGAAATCCACCACCGCCACCGCGGTCGTGTGCTTCTCCATGTAGTTGCCGGAAAACTCTTCGGATGCCATGCGTCTTATTTAGCACCATAGCCACTACAATGCCAACTCCTCCTGCCATCGCTACTCCTCCGCCTCTTTGATCCGCTTTAGAAGTTTCTGATACGACTCGAAATCCATCTTCATCGCGTAGCCCGGGAAACGCAGCAGCAACCCTGTGAATCGGTTTACCTCGTCTTCCGCCTCACCGGGCATCACGCTTGCCTTCAGAAAGCCTTCCATTTCCTTTCTTTCCTCTTCCGGCAGCGCCGCCGGATCCGCCACGAAGGCGAAGGCCATCTTCACCTGAACCGCCGCCCTCAGCTCGCTGCCATACTCCAGCAGATCCTTCCTGAATTGCTCCGATACCCCCTCCTTGTAGGGACCGCCGAATTTGGCGGCGAAGGGGTCTTTCTCCGCAGCCTTCAAAGGGGATGGTAGCAAGAACATCAGACCGGATACCAATGCGGTGAATACACGCTTCTTCATGATGGAAGGATCATTCGGCACTTCCCCAACTATGGCAAGTTAGAGCGCGCTGAACCCCTTGCCGAACATCATCGCCGGGACCATGCCAACTCCTAGATCCACCGCTACCCGGCAGCGCGCCGATCCCGGGTGGCTCTCTCCGCCGCTTTCCCGCCCTCCTCCGGAAGCCCTTTTAGTCCGGAAGAAGGCTGAACTCGTAGACCTTGTAGAAGCGTCGCGCGGGTGTCGGCTGTGGCAGCGTCTCCGTATAGCTCATGGTCCCGTTTCCTGTCGTGGGCAGTCCCAGCTCGAGCAATTCCCACACCGGGGCGGGATCTCCCGCGAGGGTGTCCGTGGCATACACGTCGTACTCGCAGTCCGCCCGGGAGTGCCACTCGATGGTCATGGTGGTGGCAGTCCTCACCAACGAAGAAACCCTCACTTTCCGCTCCTGCACCACGCTGAAGGAGATGGGGCCCTGCTCGACCACGTAGCCTTCATCCGTGAAGAGGACGGCGTAGTACAAACCCGCGGGCAGATTGAACTGCATGGAACCCTCCGGCACGCTTCCGCCGGCCGTCCGGGTTCCGTTCAGATAATTCCACTGGTCGGACACCTGCGCGCGAGGCGTCGCCGTGGCCTTGTAGATGCCGATCCACGAGTCCGGATTCGCCGTGGCGCCGGACCAGCTCACCTGCACCTGCTGACCCACCTCGTACTCCAGCCGGTTCAGCGAGAAGGCCGGGCTGTTCGCGCCCGCCACCATCACCAGCCGGTCCGCGGTGGAGACGCCGCCGTTTACCTTGAGCACATAGGTGGTGTTCACCGCGGGATTCACCGCCAGCGAGCTTTGCCCCAGCACGTCCACGGGCGGATTCGTTCCGTCCTCGATCGTCAGGCTCGTGACCAGCCCGGGATTTGTGATGGTCCAGGATAGTGTCACCGGAGCACCGCCGGCGAAGTTCGTGCTTGAGGTGAATCCCGTGATCTGCGGGTTCGGATTCACCACCGCGAAGTCCACCGGCGCGCTTCCCGGCATCACCCCGTAGCCGTCGTTCGCTAGGAACCATGCGGTCCATTCACCGACCCCGATCGGTGTGGGCGTCGTGAAATTGCGCGAGCCGCTCGCCCCCGTCACATAACCCCAACTGGTGGAAACCGGGTTTCCATCCGGCACGATCCCGCGCGGATAAATTCCGATCCAGTCTTTCGTGTTCGTGCTGCCGGTCCAGGAGCTGACGATCGTTTCACCGGGAGCGTAGCTTGCCTTATCGAGCTGGAACGTGGCCTGCGCGAACAAGGAGGAGATCGATGCAACGACAAATGCGAGCGATAAGAGGAGGGCCTTCATGACGACGGGTTTGGTCGGGGTCATCTCAAGATTGGGATGACCGCCCCATCTCGGGTAGGTGCATTTTCGCCGCCAGGGGCAGCAAAACGGACGGACTCCGAGCGCTATATCGATCTCATCGGCGAGATTGCCGATCGGGGGCGCTTCGCCAAGGTCTTCGGCAAGCCTCCATCGTGGCGCTGACTTCCGGGCTTACTTCACCTCGATCTTCAAGATGTCTGGCAGGCGCTTGGACTCCGAATGATTCTGGTCGGAGGACCCGATGCTCCCGTAGAGTTCTCCCTTCTGGGCGGCGGCGGAAGTGGCATAGCCGCTGCGGGTGGTGATTTGGAACGAGCCATCGGCTTTTGAGGTTCCGGTGCCGATCAGTTCTGGGGTCTGAACCGCGGCCCAGCCACCGAGCAAGCTTTTCGAGAACTTCTTCCCTCGCCGCTTCAACTCGATCTCCGCACCGCCGACCGGCTTCCCGGTGGACTCTCGCAGTATCCGGCCACTGTATGTTTCCGCCTTCATGCCGGCAGGCCAGTTGCGTTCGATCGAGCATGAGGCGAGCGGCACGCAAAGCACGAGGGGGGTCAGTCGTTTCATGGCTCCCCATCCTCTTCTGCCGGAAAGGGGACGGCAAGCGAGAGCTGTCACAAGTCTGAGGGCTATTTCAATATGGTATAACGCAGTCGGTAATGGAGGTTCTGTGCCTAGGTCCCCCTTCAGACCAGTATCCTCTCTTACTCGTCCGATCAGGACCTCCGCCTGATAACGCCCTGGCCATATTCGAGGAGGCTGGTAGTGCGCCGGGGACCTTGCTGCAGCTAGAGGTTCGCCCGGAGCATCATACCGGCCTCAGGCATACATCCGGTCGATAGTCAGCTTCAGAGGCGTCAGTGACCCAATGATGATGAGGATGCTCCCAACGACCACCCCGGCAATGAAGAGAATCGCGAAGCTGCCTGCATGCCGAATGGTCCTCTCGCGTTGTGCGGTTGAGGTAGTCAGGCCCCCTCACCGGTTCCGTCTGCTTAAATAGACGGCGTTATGGAGTTTCCTTCACAGAGTTGATCGCGGCTTTCTCGATGACCTCAGCCACATTCTTCGGCTTGGTAATGAATGGGACGTGGCTGGTTTTGACTTCCACCACCTCTGCACCGATGCGTTTGGCCTGCTTGTGCAGAAGCTTGGGAGCAATGGCCTTGTCCTCGGTCGCGACGATGAACCAGCTCGGTTTGGTCCGCCACGCGGCCTTCGTGAGCTTGGTCCCAAAGATCGCCATGTTGATGGGCACCTGTGAATCCCTCAAAAAGGCCGCGTCGGCATTGGAGGTATCGTTCGCGAATCCGAGTTTGATCTTCTCGAAGTTCACAAACCCGAAACCGTCGGCCCCCTGTTCGATCACGAACTCGGGTGGAGCGGGGATCTCCGCAAATTGATCGGCAGTTGACTCACCGGCGTCCGGCGCGAGGGCGGAGATGTAGACGAGGCCAGCCACCTTCTCATCGACTCCGGCCTCCGTGATCACGCTGCCACCGTAGGAATGTCCCACGAGGATTGACGGGCCATCCTGTCTGGCGAGGACACGCCTGGTAGCGGCAACGTCGTCTTCAAGCGATGTAAGGGGGTTCTGCACGATAGACACACGATACCCCTTGCGAGTCAGGATGTCATAGACGCCTCTCCAGCCCGAGCCGTCGGCGAAGGCTCCATGCACCAGCACTACATTCCTTACCGCCGGTGCATTTCCGTCCGACTGTGCGGCTGCGGGCTCGGCACCGATGTGGAAAAGAGAGGCCGCGCCCAGCGCCGACCATAGGGTCAAATCTTTCGCTTTCATTTTGTCGTAATTGGATCCCTCCGGTTGGGCGGAGGGGACTGCTGTTTGGTCGATGATCGATTGCGATCAGAGCGGCGGTCAGATCGTGGGGACCGTTCCTCCGTCGATGACGTAATCGGTGCCGTTGATGCAGGCAGCGCGATCCGAGAGAAGGAATGCGACGAGTTCCGCCACTTCTTCCGGCTGATTCGGTCGCCCGATAGGAATGCCGCCAAGGGCGGCCATCACATTCTGCTTTGCTTCCTCGATGGTGATGCCACCGCTTTCTGCCAGCCGCTGGAGAAAACCCGTAACATTCTCGGTGTTGATCCAGCCGGGAGATACCGACATCACGCGCACTCCCTTTGGCGACACCTCTTTGGACAAGCCCTTGCTGTAGGTGGTTAGTGCTGCCTTGGCTGCTGCATAGGCCAGCGTGGATTCAAAGAGAGGCAGGATGCGCTGGATGGAGGAGATATGGATGATGACGCCTCGCTTCTGTTCAATCATTCCGGGCAGGAGCTGCTTATCCAGCCGGACAGCGGCAAGGAAATTGAGGTTCAGCTCATGCTGCCAGAGGTCGTCCGTAAGGGCAGCGAAGCCACCGCCCGGCACATTCGAACCTCCGACGTTATGAGCGATCATGTCGATGCCGCCCCATGATGCTTTCACAGCATCCACCACTTTTGCGATTCCTTCCGGAGACGTGACATCAGCCGCGACGAAGTGGTCTGCGATCAAGCTGTCAGGTTCCTGCCGGGCGGTCACCATCACCTCTGCACCGCCACGCTTCAGGCGCTCGGTGATGGCTTTGCCGGTGCCTTGCGTGCCGCCGGTGACAAGAATGCGTTGCCCTTTGAACTCGTCAGGGATGTAAGCGAATTGGTTCATGATTATTTTCCGAAGCTAAGGTTGCTTTTGCGATGATGTAGGGTTCAGCGATAGCCGTGGTTGGCCCGACTCAATGAACCGCGAGTTCGGCGATTTTCTCGCCACTCAGGAGAAACTCGAAATCGAGTTCGACCGGACTTCCGGGGAATTGACCGGTGACGTTGACCGTGACCGCCAGCTTATCCCCCTTTTGCTCAGCTCCGACGACGCTTGCTTGAGGTTGATACGCTTCGCTCGAGTGCGAGACCCAGCTCCTGATTTGCTCGGTTCCGACGTGAGTTTTCCCTTCGTCGCGAACGGTCGCTTCGGGCGTGAAACAGGCGGCCGCCGATTCCGCATCGAAGCGGTTGGATGCTTCGATGTATCGGGTTACTGCCTCTGGTAGTTGTGTGTCTGCTTTCATCGACCGGAGAATACCTGAACCGCGGTTTCACACTCCAATGCCGTGTTTTTGGGCTTGCTCATACTTTTAGTATGAGCTCGGCTGAGAGGATGGAACTTCGTCATCTGCGTTATTTCATAGCCGTCGCGAAGCATGGTTCCTTCAATCGCGCCGCGCAGACCTTGCACCTCACGCAGCCTGCGCTCAGCAGGCAGGTGAAGGATCTGGAGGAAGAGCTTTCCGTGCCGCTGTTCGTGCGGGGGACAAACGCGGTGACGCTGACGGCCGCTGGCGATTCATTTTACGAGGAGGCGCGGGAGATCATTGCCCGCGTGGACTTGGCGGTTCAGCGCATCCGTAACCAGCCTCACACCGAGATCTTGCGCGTCGGCTACGCGCCTTCAGTCACAGCCGGCCTCCTTCCAAGTGTGCTGCAGAGGTTTCACGCGGAGTATCCACGCGTGCGCGTTGAGCTCACGGACCTTTTCCCGAAAGACATGATGAACAAGGCCAGAGACGGGGAGCTGGACATCGTCATCACGCTGGAAGCTCCCGGGTCGCCCGTGCCCCAATTTAGGTGGGAGGAACTTTCCAGGATACGCATCGTCCTGGTGATGCCAGCCAACCACGCGCTCGCTAAACTAAAGCGCATACCCCCATCCCGCCTGCGTGATATTCCACTCGTCGGCCTTGCCCCGGAGAGTTTTCCGGAACACGTGCCTTACGTTAAGAAGATCCTGAAGCCCTTCGACGTCCGACCCCATTTTGTGGCCTTGGAGCGGGACGGCGTCTCGACCATGTTCGCGAGCATCGAGGCTCTCAACGCAGCCGCCATTTTGGCAGAAAGCGCCGTGAGTTTCATGCCGCGGTCACTGGTTTGCCGCCCCTTTTTCCCGGCGTTTGACCCGGTGATTGCGAAAATCGGATGGTCCCAGAAGAACCCCAAACCTCACACGAGCGCGTTCATCGAGCTTTTGCGGAAAGCTAGCCGGCGCAAGAGATGAATCCTAAAAGCCTTGTAGGATTGTAATTGGTTCCCGGTGCCTGCGCTGACGCCATTCGGCTCTCTTTGAATTCCACTTGGAACTCGTGGTTTGCCGAACGGTTCCCCGGTCTGGTTCTCCGCGAAAAGGTGACCTCTCCGGGATGCGTCCCCGGTCCATGCCGGTTGCTACGTCAATGAACGAACACCGCTCGCGCTTGCACCCTAGGCGGAATGGGCAAGGCTCCTCCAATGGAAATCGGTATCGATAGCTTCGTTATCAACTCATCGGCGGCACCTGATGGCGGTGGACTCACCACCGCCGACCGCATGAGCAACCTTCTCGAAGAGATCGAGTGCGCGGACCAAGCGGGGCTCCACGTCTTCGGAATCGGAGAGCACCATAGGCCTGACTTTGCGGATTCGGCACCCGCGGTCATCCTCTCGGCAGCAGCGGGCCGCACCCAGCGTATCCGCCTCACCAGCGCTGTTACCGTTCTCAGTGCGCACGATCCGGTGCGCGTTTTCCAAGACTTCGCGACCCTCGACTTGGTTTCGAAAGGTCGCGCTGAGATGATCGTCGGGCGCGGTTCTTTCGTCGATGCCTACCCGCTGTTCGGTCTCTCCTTGGACGACTACGACTCGCTCTTCACCGAGAAGCTGGAGCTTCTGCTCAGGATCAGGGAGAACCCGATGGTTCACTGGTCCGGCAAGCATCGCCCGCGGCTCACCGGACAGGGAATTTATCCGCGTCCGATCCAGAACCCTCTGCCCGTCTGGCTCGGGGTCGGAGGCACGCCGGAATCCTTCATCCGTGCCGGTGTTTTAGGCCTTCCCCTCATGGTCGCGATCATCGGCGGCTCCCCGGAGCGCTTCCGTCCCTTGGTCGATCTTTACCGACAGGCAGGGGCACAGGCCGGTCATCCGCCCGAGCGTCTCACCTTGGGAGTCCACGCGATCGGCTACGTAGCGGAGAACAACGAACAGGCGGCGGAAGACTTCGCGCCCGGCTACCTCCGCAGCTTCAACGAAATTGGCAAGGAGCGCGGCTGGGGACCCACCACGCGGGCTCACTTCAACGCTGGAGCTTCGCCCCGAGGAGCCCTGATGGTCGGAGATCCGGAAACCGTCGCGAAAAAGATCCTCTCCTACGACGCCGAGCTCGGCGGCATCTCCCGCATGACCTTTCAGATGAGCGTCGCCTCACTACCCCACGATCAAGCGCTAAACTCCATCAGGTTGATCGGGAAGGAGGTGATACCTTTGCTGAAGGGGACGCACAGTGAAGTCTGACGCAACCCGAAGTAATTTTCCGCCCTCGGCCGTGGCTCGCGGGGTGAAATGTATTCCGCACGGTTTCGTGTCGTTCTGCATCGCCTAAGCAGCTCCTGGTTGCGGCTGCCATCGCGCCGCACGTCGGTGATCTTCTTGCCGCCATCGGCCTGCCGCAGGATGCGGGTCTTCTCCTCGGGCGTGTAGGGTTTTCCTTTTATGGTCGTGTTTAATCCGTGGGCTACGCTCCCAGACAAACACTCTCCTTGGCCCGAAGAAGCGAGGTCACGTTATGCCGAAATGGCCCAGCAGTTTCAGCCCGCGGGATACCCGAATGCGTCGAGCAGCGGCTCCAGCCGTTCCAAGTGCGGTTCCAGCCAGGCTTGGTAGTTCCGCCATCGCCCGCGGGCCCGGGTGTAGAGGGGTTTGGACACGTCTTCGTAGGTCGGCGTGCCGCCGCCGCGGACTGCTTCATGACGGTGCGGCGCCAGCATCTCCTCGCGCCAGTCTAGCCCGAGGAAACAGGCGAGCTCCCGCGTCCGCTGCTCGGGTTCCGCCAGCAGGTCTTCGTAGCGCGATTCCATCCAGCGCTCCGGAGCCAGCCTTTCCCGCAGGAAGAGCCAGTGGCCCATGACCTCTTCCAGATAGAGGCAAGAGTCTTCCGGATTTGCCGCGGCCACGCTGTTCGGAGCCAGCGGCACAATCGTGAAATAGAAGCTGATCAAAACATCGCGCGGATCGCGCAGCGGCATCAGGATCTTCGCCTCCGGAAACAGGCGCAGCGGCAGTGCCAAATCCGGCGTCAGCAGCGGGTCCTTCTCGATCAAGACCCGCTCTCCCGGTTCTTCCCCCAGCACATCCGCGGTACAGCGGAAGTATTCGGCCCGGCCTGCCGCAAGATCTTCCGCCTCGTAGGCGTCCAACTCCGCCAGCACTTCCGCGGACGATCCGGCTCCGAACACGATCGGATCCCGGAACTGCGTGGCCAGCACCCCGGACTCATCCGTTCCGATGCATTCGGGATGTGACACCAGCACTCGCTCCAGCAGCGTGGTTCCCGAGCGCGGGAAGCCCGCCATCAGGCAGATGCGCCTCTCGTCGACAGGATCCCTTTGCCAGCGTGCCAGTCGCTCCGGGTCTAGCCCTTCCAGCACCTCCCGCTGGCGTGCGGAAATAGCCCGCCACAGTGGCCGGTGCTTCGCTGCCTCCGGCAGCAACTGCCTCTTCGCGAGCTCGAGCTCCCGCATCGCTCCAGAGTAGTCGCCGGTCCGGTCGAGCACGGCTGCCAGTTCGTAGCGCAGGCGCCAGTCTTCCGCACCGGGGAAGCGCCGCAGTTGTTCCTTCAGCCGCTCCTCGGCCACCCCGAAGGATTCGCGGCGCCTTTCGATCCGTGCCAGCTGCCGCACTAGCCGCGCGTGTCCCGGATGACGCTCTAACATCTCCGCGGCCACCCGCTCTGCTTCCTCCACTTCGCCCGCACGCTCCAGCGCCGCGGCATGCAGTGCCGCGGTGTCCGCAGCCCCGGGTTCCATCGCCAAAGCGCGCGCGGTGAAGCGCGCGGCTCCCCGGAACCGTCCTGCTTGGAACCACTGCCTCGCCGCCGCCAGCAACTGCGCGCTATCGGCCCCCTGGTGCTCCAGTAGCCGCTCCCACAGTGGGCCGGCATCCCCGGAGCGATACAGGCGCTGGAGGAGAGTCGCCTGTTCTAACAGGCCGTCGGGCCCGGATGGCGGCAGTGCTTCCTTGTTCACCGCACGGAACCCTGCATCCATTCTGAAAAAGGAAAAGCCCGCATCTCGCGCGGCATGCGCGGATGCGGGCTGGAAGTGGAACCCATCACTTCCGGCGGCGGCGCAGGGCCAGAGCCCCTAGACCTGTGGCCGCCAAGATTGCCGCCGAGGGCTCCGGCACGGTCACCTGGTCGAAGCTCAAGTTGTCCACCGCGAAGTAGGATCCGGAGCCACCCGTCGGCGTCAAAGCCAGCGTCAGCGTCTCGCCGCCCGCGCCTTGGAGACCGAAGTTCAGCGCCTGCACCGTTCCGTTGCTTACCACCAGTCCTGTCCCGCTTCCGAGCAGACCGGAAACGCTTCCGGTCACGCTCCAGTTCAGCGTGGTGTTTTGCAAGCTCACCGTCGTCGGCCCGACCCAATCGTTCAGGTCGATTGACGTCAGGACCACCGCGATCGTCGCGGACGAGGGGGTCAAGGCGATGTTGTAGGTCGTCGTCCCGAGGTAGCCGCTGCCCGGGGCATCGAGTTGATAGACCTGCCCGCCGCCTGGCCAGGCATTGTAGGATTCCCAGCCCACGGCCGGACCCACATCGCTCCAGTTCACGGCGATGTCCGGGGTGCCGGGCGCGTTGCTGCCGTGAGCGGCCGGCACCGCGGTGTTATTGGCGAGTCCGGTTCCGCTCAGGATCGTGGCGGCGTGCAAGGATTGGGCGAGGGCCAGACCGGTCCCGCCCATGGCGGAAAGACGGAGCAGCTTGGAGGCATGAAACTTCATGGGGAGTCGTGGGGATTCGGGTTGAGAGGAAATGAATGGGAAACCGTCGTCATCCCAAGCATCCGCGCCTTTTCCAACAACGGGCAAAATCGGCGGCGACCGTGGCAAAATCGCTTCCCCCCGCCGCGAAACCGGACATCTCCCCGGACCTCCGCACAACCCGCCCCTTGCAATGAATGTTTTCAACGGCAGCGTGGCCAACCCGTTACGTGTATCCTCGTATTTTCCCTCGACATTGGCCCGCCCATTGCTCAGGCACTTTGGTGGCCCCGGAGTGCCTGAAAATCAGGCCCCCACGGTGCTTTTTCTTCGCTCATGAATCGTCTTCGCGTGCTCAAGTTGGGCTGGGAGTTCCCCCCATTGATTAACGGCGGTCTGGGAGTTGCCTGCCTCGGTCTTTCGCAAGCTCTCGCCAAGCATGTCGACCTCCGGGTGGTCGTCCCGCGCTCCGCGCCCGAAGCGAACTTCGATGGCTTTCAGCTCACCGGCCTGAACAATCTCCGCGTGGAAGAGCTGCAGACCGTGGAGGGAAAGTACCGCTACGAGAGTTTCGCCCAGATCGACCGCGTTCCGATCCACCTCGATCCCTACGATACCAGCGAAACGACCGTGGAGCAGATCCGCATGGAGCCCGGCGGCGAGATCAGGTTCTCCACCACCACGCGGAACCAACTGGAGCAATTCAAGATGGGAGAACTCTATGGTGCCGACCTCGGCACGAAGGTGGTCGAGTTCTCCAAGATCGCGGCGAAGCTCGCGATGCTGAGCGAATTCGATATCGTGCACGCTCACGACTGGATGACTTTCCTGGCCGGAGTGGAGGTGAAGAAAGCCACCGGTAAACCGCTCGTCCTGCATGTCCACGCTTCGCAGTATGACCGCGCCGGTGCCGATGCCCGAGGATGGATCTACGACATCGAAAAGTATGGCATGGAGGAGGCTGATGCCGTCATTCCTGTGAGTCGCTATACCGGTCAGGTCTGTGCCGGCCACTATGGGATCGATCCCGCGAAGATTCACCCGGTTCACAATGGTGCCGAGTCGGTGAAGGTCTTCAGCACGAAAAAGAAGTTTCCGGAGAAGCTGGTTCTCTTCCTCGGTCGTCTCACTGCGCAGAAGGGGCCGGAGTTCTTTCTGGAGATCGCTTCCAAGGTTCTTGATGTGAACAAGAACGTGCGTTTCGTGATGGCCGGTACGGGCGAACGCTTGAAGCCATTGATCGAAAGCGGGGCCTTCCGCGGTCTTGGCGGCTACTTCCACTTCACGGGTTTCCTTAACAAGGAGAAGGTCAACGAGCTTCTCTCGATGACCGACATCTATTGCATGCCTTCCGTCTCCGAGCCCTTCGGCTTGTCCGCCTTGGAGGCGGCCCAATTCGGGATCCCCGCGGTGATCTCGAAGCAGTCCGGCGTTGCCGAGGTGCTCAAGGGCGCGCTTAAGGCCGATTTTTGGGATGTCGACCTGATGGCCAAGCACATTATCGATCTCCTTGAAGACGACGAGCTTCGAGAGCGAGTGGTCAAGCAAGCCGAACAGGACATGGCTGCCTCGACATGGGACGCCGCAGCGGAGAAAGTCGTCTCGATTTACCGCGATCTCCTCTCTTCCCGCTGATCATCGCTTCCGGATTCCATGCCCGACGTCTGCCTCTACTTTCAGGTGCATCAGCCGAACAGGTTGATCCCATACGATTTCTTCCGCATCGGTGAACACGCTTTCTACGAGGATGATGGGCTGAACGGTGAAGTTCTCTCGAAGGTTGCCGAGAAGTGCTATCTTCCTGCGAACGCACTCTTCCAGAAGGCGATCAAGGAGACGAAGGGGCGATTCCGGATGGCCCTGTCCATCAGCGGGACGGTCATCGAGCAGATGGAGCACCATCGCCCGGATGTGCTGAGGTCGTTCCAAGATTTGGTGGCCACCGGCAATGTCGAGTTGCTCGCCGAGACCTACTACCACTCGCTTGCCATCCTTCATTCGAAGAAGGAGTTCGAACGGCAGGTGGAGCTTCACTTGGACAAGCTGGAAGAAGTTTTCCACGTGCGGCCCCGGGTCTTCCGCAATACCGAGCTTATCTACAACAATGCCATTGCCGCCCAAGCGGAGACGATGGGCTTCGACGGCATTCTTGCTGAGGGAGTGCCTTGGGTTCTCAACGGGCAATCGCCGAATTTCCTGTATCGCGCGCCGCACGTCTCGCAGCTCAAAACGATTCTCCGCAACATCGGGCTCTCCGATGATCTGGGCTTCCGCTTCTCCGACAAGAGTTGGTCCGAATGGCCGCTGACTCCGGAGAAGTTTGCGAAATGGCTCAAGAAGGCTCCGGGCGATGTGGTGAATCTCTTCCTCGACTACGAGACGATCGGTGAGCACCAGTGGAAGGACACCGGGATCTTCGAGTTTTGGGAGGCTTTACCCGAGGCAGTGCTTGATGAGGATATCAAATGGGTCACTCCCGGTGAGGTGGTTGATCTCTTCCGCGCCTCCAAGGACTACGACTGCCACTGGCCTACTTCATGGGCAGATGCCGAGCGCGATCTCAGCGCTTGGACTGGAAACGTCATGCAGCAGGAAGCGATCGCCAAGATTCATCGCCTGGAGGAAGAGGTTTTGGCGGCGAAGGACCCGAGCCTCAGCCATGTCTGGGCGAAGATGCAGACCTCCGATCATTTCTATTGGATGTCTACCAAGGGAGGGACGGACGGGAGCGTTCATCAATACTTCTCGCCCTACGGCAGCGCCTACGATGGCTACATCTATTTCATGAACGCTCTTGCCGATCTTCAGATCCGGCTCAAGCGGCCCCAAGAGAAGAAGGAGTCGCCCGAGGAGGAATAGGTGCCCGCTCTCAGGCGGGCGGCAAGGGCGGAGGAAGCTTTGGGGATGGGTTGTCGCCGAGAGTGATCGATGGGGCTGAGTCCTCTTCAAGAAGAGAGGCATCGCTGCTGAAGAACTCAATGGCGGTGAGCGCAACCTTGCGGGTATCGGCATAGGCATAGCCGCCGACTCCGATCGCGCCGGCGACGGGGATCCAACGTGAGAGGGATTTGCGGATGCTGGTCTGGGTGATCTTTACTCCAATACGGCTGGCTACCTTCTGAAGGGTCTGAAAGGAAGCCTGCCGCACAAGGTAGCGCTCTCCCACGCGGACAACGAGATCACGCATTGCCTGAGCGGCGGTATGGCGGAAGAGGCAGTAGAGCATGCGCTCCTTGGACAACTCTCCGGACTTGCCGAAGACTGCAGCGATATCGGCGACCATCTGTTGCTGGATTTTCCAGACGCCGATGAGTTCGGGTAGGATTGTGAGCCAAGCGAGAGGTCCGGGCGGGAGCGAAAGCATCCCTGCTGTCGTTCCTGCCTTGAGGGCGGCGGCGTTAGCGAGGGAAAGTGCTTTTGACTTGGGCGTGAAACTAGCGACCTGCGTGCTCGCGGGGACCTCACCTACAAAGCGCAAGATGGCATTGGCGATCTTCTCGGCTGGAGTAGGCTCCGGCGGCTTGATGGCTTGGGTCATTGTGGGAATTGTAGCCGAGATGAAGAGAAGCTGCAGGGGAATTTAATGGGCGGATTGTAGGGGTGGAAGAGGTTAGCGGGGGAGGTCTTGAAGCCAGCGGCGGAGCTGGTTGAGGTCGGCGGGTTTCACGAGGTGCTCATTGAAGCCGGCGTCCTTGGCCCGCTGGCGGTCCTCGGAGGTGCCGTAGCCGGTGAGTGCAACAAGAAAAGCATCCGTTAGGTCGGGGAGGGCGCGGAGTTGGCGGGCGACTTCGTAGCCGTCCATGCCGGGGAGGCCGATGTCGAGAAGGACGACCTCGGGGTGGAACTCGGTGGCGGCGAGGATGGCTTCCGGGCCGGTGTGGGCGATGCGGGTGAGATGACCGGAGAGTTCCTGCAGCATGGCCATGCTCTCGGCGGAATCGCGGTTGTCGTCCACGATGAGCATGCGCAGTCCCTTGGGTGAGGAGGTGTACGCCGGCGTGGCCCGCGAATCGGTCGACGGAGCATCCCGGACAGGGAGGCGGATGGTGAAGGCGGTGCCGCGGCCCAATCCGTCGCTATGTGCCTCAATGAAGCCGTCGTGCATGGTGACGAGGCGCTGAACGATCGTGAGGCCGATGCCGAGACCTCCGTGAGCTCGGTCGAGGGTGCGACTGGATTGGACGAAGAGATCGAAGATGCGGGGGAGAAGTTCGGGGTCAATGCCCGCTCCGTCGTCCGCGACGCGGATGAGGACCAGGTTGCGCTCCGGCTCCAGTTCCGCGCTGATCGAGATGTGGCAACTGCTGCCGGCGTACTTGGAAGCGTTGCCCAGCAGGTTCCCGAAGACTTGTTCGAGGCGGGTGGGGTCGGCGTGGACGTAGACCGGCTGCGAGGGAAGCGAGACCGTGAGCTGCTGGCCCTGCGAGGTGCAGGCGGGGCGGATGAGATTGGCGGCGGACTGGAGAATGCCGGCGAGGGGGATGGTCTGCTTCTGCAAGGTGATCTTGCCTTCGGTGATGCGCGAGACATCGAGGAGGTCGTCGATCATGCGGCTCATGTTCTCGATCTGACGGCCAATGAGACGCTGGGCGGCCGCGCGGTCGATCGGCTTGGTGTCGTCGATCTGGAGAATCTCCGCGGCGTTGCGGAGCGGGGCGAGCGGATTGCGCAGCTCATGGGCGAGCATGGCGAGGAATTCGTCCTTGCGACGGTCCGCTTCCTCGAGAGCCGTGGTCTGGGCGAGCAGCGCGTCCTTGAGCCGGATTTCCTCGGTGATGTCGCTGAAATAACAGACCACGCCGTGGCTGCCACCGGGGAGGGCGAGGCGCTGAAGTTCCCATTCGTAAGACTGAACCACGCCGATGTCCTCGCGGGTTTGGGTGAAACGCGGAGACACGAAAGGCTCGCCAGTTTCCAAGGTGTGGCGGAAGCGGGCGGTAATGGATTCGGCGAGATCCTCGCCCCAGAGGATGGAGAGCGCTTCGAGCAGGGGTCTGCCGATCACAGGTTCCGCTTCGGAGAAAACAGGCCGACCCTTCTCATTCACCTCTACGATATCCAAGTTTTCATCGACAACATAGACGCCCCCCGGGGCGCGGCGAATGATCTCCACGAAGAGCGCTTCATTTCGCCGCAGGGCTTCTTCCGCTTCCTTGCGTTGGGTGATGTCGTTGAAGACGATGGCGACGAGATTCTGGCCCGGCTCGCCGACGCGCATGGCATAGAGGTCGTAATGTCGGCGCAAGGTGGGGGCGAAACGCTCGAAGCGCAGGGCCTCCCCGGTGAGTGCGACGTTCCCGTAGATTCCATACCACTCATCCGATTGCCCAGGCATGAGTTGGCGGGAGGTCTTGCCAACAACGTCTTTCAGTCCGGTTTGATGGAGGAAGGACGGATTGGTCTCCAAGAACAGGTAGTCGTAGGCTTCGCCGTCCGGAGTGAAGAGCACTTCAACCACGCAGAACCCTTCATCGATCGAGTTGAAGAGAGTGCGGTAGCGCTCTTCCGAAGAGCGCAGGGCTGCCTCCGCTTGACGTCGTCCCGTGATGTCGCGAATGACGGCGAGAAGTCCACCGGGCATTCCATCGCGATCGATCAGCCGGCTGACGGAAGACTCAACATGAATGCGGACGCCATCGCGGCGGATGTGGATGTTCTCGCCGCGCCAATGGCCTGTGGATGCGATTTCCGCGAAGGAGAGGGCTTCGTCTTCCGGTCGCACCCAGAGATACTGGTAGAGCTCGGTGAGGGGGCGTCCGAGCGCTTCGGAGGTGGGAATGCCATACTGCTCCTCGGCGGCAGTGTTGAAATAGATGACCTTGTTGTTCGCATCTAGTGCGACCACCGCCTCGCTGACCTTTGAAAGGATATCGCTGCGAAAACGGTTTGATTCGGCGTCCGAACTTTGGAGGATGTAGACTTGGGGGCCGGGTTCGCCCTCAACGATCAGGCCGTCCACCTCGCCATGCCGGATCGCCCGCAGCGTATCTTCCGCCTCTTCAAGCCGTGCGTGCAGATCGGCGTTCTCGGCGCGGAGTTTCTGCAGGATAGTGGAATCTTCCGCACTCATTCAGCCCGGGTAAGAGGGGTCGAGACCGAGTCCGGAGAGGATCTTTCTCGTATCCGACATATCACCGATGAAGCGGCGCAGCGGAAGCGGTCCGATCTTCACGAGCGTGGGCGCCGCAATGATCTGATCCACGGCCGCCAGCTCGGGATGCTCCCTTAGATTGAGAATATCGAGGTGGTAGCGGTCCGCCAGATGCTCGTTGCAGATCCGGCGGGTGTTTACGATCGCGCGGTTGGACTGCTGCGTATCGCCGATTACGTAAAGCCGGAGCTTGATGCAAGCAGCGGCATTTTCCGCAGAAGCGGCCTCCATGGCGCGGAGATTCTCGTCGGTAGAGGAGGCTTTCTTCATCGGATCTCAGTCCGTAAGCGGCTGGACATCGAGGCCGACAAGGACACGCTCCTCATTGGAGAGATCGCCGATGATCTTCTTGATCGGCTCCGGAAGGCGCCGGACCAAGGTGGGTACAGCCAAAATCTGATCTCCGGCGGCAAGTTGCGGCGTCTTGAGCAGATCGATCAGCTCAATGCGATACTGGCCGGCGAGATGAGTCTCACAAATGCGTTTCAGGTTATTGAAGGCAGCGAGCGACTTGGATGTTTGGCCCGCGACGTAGAGACGCAATTGGTAAGCCGGGACGGTTGCCCCCGAAGATGAAGGTTTGGAAGAGGATTTCGGCTCTTTCATCGCTTTCCTTTTTTTAGACTGTCTTTCGCGGACAGCTGGCTACCGCGGCGTATCGCCATTTTGTCCAAGTTGCGGCGATCATTTTCAATGCGGGCCGCTTCTTCTGCAACGGAGAAGTCCAATTCCGCGGATTCCACATCCAAATCGGCTTGGAGGGCGGCGATCTGAGACTCGATCGTCTTCCGTTTGCTGGCAAGCTGGCGGAGCTTGCGGGCGTGGGATTGGAGGCGCAGTTCTGCATCGGAGCGTTCGCGAGCTTCCTGAGCCACGCGGGAGGTCCCGGTAAGCACGCCGTCCGTGCCGATGTAGACATCGACGAGCGAAATGCCACTATCGTTAAGGAGAAACTCGCGAACCTGATTCGAATGGGACATGCCGCGAGCCTTGAGGACGTAGATAGTCCGATTGCGTTCGCCGTTCATCTCATGGTTGCGGAGGAGCAGCCAGACATCCATCAGCGAGGACACCCCGACTTGGGAATCCTCCGGTGCCGTGGTGCTGTTCGCTCCCGAGGTAAGGCTGGTGAAGACCGCGGTGATCTCGTGCTTCTTGAGGTGGTCGATCAGGCGCATCAAAGTAGGCTTCACCTCGATGTCATCGCGCACGAAGGTGAGGTTGCTGATCGGATCGACTGCGACGACGGAAGGATTGAAGTCGGCGATAAGATCGTGCATCGCGAGAAGGTGCTGCTCAAGGCCCTGAAGGGTAGGGCGGGAGGCATGGATCTGGAGCAGGCCCTTCTTGATCCAAGGGGCGAGGTCGAGGCCGATCGAGCGCATGTTCCGGACGATTTGATCCGCGGATTCCTCGTAAGCAAAAAGGATGGCACGTTCGCCCCTGCGGCAGGCCGCATTGACGAAGCTTGCCCCGATGCTGCTCTTGCCAGTGCCAGGTGAACCGGAGACGAGGATGCTAGCACCACGAAAAACCCCTTTTCCTCCGAGCATTTGGTCCAAGCCGTCGATGCCCGTTGGGAAGCGCTCGGTGGGAGCAGCGTGATCGAGGCGCAGCGAGGTGATCGGAAGCACGGAGAGGCCATGCTCGCCGATCAGGAAGGGGTATTCATTGGTTCCGTGGCTGGAGCCGCGGTATTTCACGACACGCAGACGGCGGGTTGAAACCTGCCCGGTTACGCGATGATCCAGAGTGATCACGCAATCCGCGACATACTCCTCAAGGCCGTAGCGTGTGAGGGAGGCCTCGCCGGTTTCCCCCGTGACAAGGGCAGTGATGCCGCGCTCCTTGAGCCAGCGGAAGAGCCGGCGGAGCTCGGCACGGAGAATGGCGTGGCTCGGGAGTCCGGCGAAGAGGGCTTCAAGCGTATCAAGCACGACCCGCTTGGCACCGATGCTACGGATGGCATGATCGAGGCGGATGAAGAGGCCCTCAAGGTCGTATTCGCCGGTTTCCTCGATCTCGCTGCGTTCGATGCGGACATGGTCGAGGACGATCTTTTTCTCCGCGGAAAGCTTATCGAGGTCGAAGCCGAGCGAACGAACATTCGCGGTGAGTTCCTCCGAATTCTCCTCGAACATGAGAAAAACCCCCGGCTCGTTGAACTGCGTGGCACCGCGCACCAAGAATTCGGTGGCTAGCATGGTTTTACCCGCGCCAGCACTCCCTGAAACCAGTGTCGGGCGTCCCGTGGGGAATCCGCCTTCCGTGATCTCGTCCAAACCCGTAATTCCCGTGGGGGCCTTTGGGATAGAGAGCTGCTTGGCAGATAGAGACTTCCGAGGAGGATTATTGCGATTCGCCATGGCCTAACGGAGCCCACGGTGGACCTAAAATCCACAAAGCCAAGTGAAGATTGTAACGGTCGCAACAGGTTTCCGCATTTTGCCGGGCCGGATGAGCGGTCGGGGATCAGGACGATCTCAAGCAAGCCAGTCTAGGATGGCCGCGGCTGACTTCCCGGAGATGCCGGGGAGGGCAGCGATTTCCTGGACGCTGGCCTTACGGATGCGATCGACGCTGCCGAACTTGGCGAGCAGGGTCTGCTTGCGCTTGGGAGAGATGGCGGGGCAATCGTCGAGGAGGCTTTCCTTCATCCGGCGGCGGTAGAGGAGGGCGTTGTAGCCGTTGGCGAAGCGGTGGGCCTCATCGCGGATGCGCTGGAGGAGTTTCAGGGCACCGCGGTCGTGGGGGATGAGCAAGGGGTCGCTTTTCTCGGGGAAGAACACTTCCTCGCGTTGCTTGGCGAGGCCGACGACAGGAAGATCGTGAAGTCCGAGGTTGTGAAGCTCGCGAACTGCCATGGAGAGCTGCCCCTTGCCGCCGTCGACGATGACGAGATCGGGCAGAACGATCTTGGCGCGGCCTTCGCGAGCGAAGCGGCGCTGCATCTCCACGGGATCTTCCTGAGAGTATTCTTCTTCGGGATTCGCTTGGGAGTTCTCACCAAGGATGCGCGAATAGCGGCGACGGATCACCTCCGCCATCGATGCGAAGTCGTCCTGCCCGGCGACGGTGCGAATGCGGTAGCGGCGGTAGTTCTGGTTGTCCGGCTTGCCCTCGGTGAAGCGGACCATGGAGGCCACGATGTGATTCGAGGAGACGTTCGAAATATCGAAGCACTCCATCACGCGCGGCGGGCCGGGCAGGCCGAGGGCTTCGCCGAGATCGGCGAGGTCTTCGGTGGGCTTGACGGTGGTGGGGACGCCACGACCACGGGTAAACTGGCGGGTCGGGTTGAGGGTCTTCTTGAGATTGTCGACGACATCGCGGAGCAGGGCCGCTTTCTCGAAGTCGAGTCGCTCGGCGGCTTTGGCCATGTCGGCTTCGAGGTCGCTGAAGATTTCGCGGCGGCCCTTGCCTTCAAGAACCAGGCAAGCCTCATCAATGCGGCGCAGGTAGTCCTCGCGGGTAGTGCGGAGGATGCAGGGGGCGGAGCAATTGCGGATGATGTCCGCATTGCAGTGTTTGTAGTCGTTCTCGCCGGGATTGAGCGGGCGGCAGGCGCGCAGGCCGAACTTGCGGTTCAGCCAGGAGATGGTGGCGCGGAGTGCTCCGGAGTGGGCGAAGGGGCCGAAGTAGCGGGCACCATCGTCCTTCTTCATGCGGGTGAGCACGAAGCGCGGCCATGGCTCGCTCGGTTGGATCTTCACCAGCAGGAAGCGCTTGTCGTCGCGGAAGGCGACATTGTAGCGCGGGCGGTAATCCTTGATCAGCTTGCCTTCCAGCAGCAGGGCCTCCGCCTCGTTGCGGACGAGGTGGAACTCGAAATCGACGATGGTATCGATGAGGGCGCGGGTTTTGAGATCAGCGCGTGTCTTGCGGGAGGCGAGGAAGTAGGAGGAGAGTCGCTTGCGGAGGTCGCGGGCCTTGCCAACGTAAATGATGGAGCCGAGGCGGTCCTTCATGAGGTAGACGCCGGGCTGATGGGGGACGGTCCTGAGTTTCTCCTTACATGCCGCGGTGGCCACGGGAGGAATGGAAGCTGTCGGGATAGGGGATGCAAGGGGGAGAATCGAGGATTCTCGATTTCCGGCGGGGGAATTGGAAAGGCCGGGGGGGGCTGGCTGCGTAGATGCGCCGCTTTTCGTCATGTCTTGCTTGGAATTCGGAACTTCTGACTGGGAACTTCCCGCCGGAGGCGGGCGCGCGGGGCTTGCCATAGGGGGGCGCTTGGCTAAGCTCCCGGCCTTGAAAATGACGTGGCGCACGATTTTACCGGGGGCGGCGGGCTTCCTGCCGGGCCTCGCCTCGGCTCAGGAGACGGCCACGCCGCCGAAGCAGGAGATCGACCTGATGCACCTGTATGAGGCCGGCGGCTTCACGATGCCGGTGCTGGCGATCATGTCCGTGCTGACGGTGGTGCTGGTACTGCTCTACCTGCTGCTGCTGCGCCGCAATGCGGTGGTGAGCGACCGCTTCATGAATAATGCGGAGGCGCTGATCCGCCGGAACGATTTCCTGGGCCTGATCAGCTACTGTCACCGCCGGAACGAGTGCATCGCGCGGATCACGCAGCGGGCGCTGGAGTTCATGACCAAGAACAGCGGTGCGACCTTCTCCGAGGTGCGCGATGTCGCGGAGGCGGAAGGATCACGCCAAGCGAGCATGCTGACCACGCGGGTTTCCTATCTGGCGGACATCGGTGCGATTGCGCCGATGGTGGGTTTGCTGGGCACGGTGATGGGGATGATCAAGTCCTTCTACCATGTGTCCGATGGCGGCTTCCAAGGAGCGCGGCAGATGGCCTTCGCGAGCGGTGTGTCCGAATCTCTGATCGCGACTGCGGGAGGTCTGGCAATCGCGCTGCCGGCACTGATGTTCTACGCCTATTTCCGCGGCAAGGTGCAGAAGCTGATTTCCGACATGGAAGGTGCGGCGACGCATTTGATCGCGGTACTACGCGCGCAGGTGGATCGCCATGCGGCGCCACAGGCGGCAGGTCCGGCGGCTGCCCAGCGCCGCGGGCGCGAGGACTACGCGATGCCGGTGCCGTCCCCGCTGACGGAGGATCGCCCGGATCTCCACGGTATCTGAAGCCGCGCGCCGATGAAATTCCGCAATCACAAGATGGCGCCGGCGGAGCTGCAGCTCGCGCCGATGCTCGACGTGGTGTTCCAGTTGCTGATTTTCTTCATCGTGACCTTCGAGTTCCATCGTTCGGAGATGGATCTGAAGGTTTCAGTACCGAAGGCACAGGAAGGGGCGGATGCGAAGCGCGCGCGGGGCGAGATCATCGTGAACGTGCGGGCCAACGGTGACGTGGTGGTGGAGGGTCAGACGATGAGCCAGGACCAGCTGCGGACCAAACTGACGGCGATCGCCAAGCTGCACGAAAATCAACCGATCCGCCTGCGGGGGGACAACGAAGCGAGCTACCAGACGATGGTGACGGTGATCGATACCTGCCAGAAGGCGGGGATCTGGAACATCTCCTTCGCCACGCAAAGGCCGTCGCAGTAGCGGGAGCGGATGAAATGCTGGTTTTGCGGCAAAACGGTTCCTTGGCAAACGGCGATCGAGGGGTGATGATCCGCCTGCCGTGATGACCCGCCTCTTTCTTTGTCTAGCCGCTACGGCGACCGCGATCGCCCAAGACGAGGTGCGACGGGCGGAACCGGTGGAGGAGCCGGAAGTGCAAACGGCCCCGGATCCGGCGGCGGATTTGTTCGCCCACGGCAAGCGCCTGCACGACTCGGCCAAGGCGAGCTCGGTGATCGACCAGCGTCTGGATCGTTATGCGGCGGCGGTGGAGGTCTTCTCGCGCTACCTGAGTGAGTACTCGAACCGGCCGGATGCCGAGGCCGCCTATTGGTACCTCGGCGAGAGCTACTATGGCGGCGGCCGGGTGGATGATGCCCGGCGCTGTTATCACGGGATCCTGAGCCGCTATGGCAAGGGTGGCTATGCGAGTGCCGCAGCCTTCCGTCTGGCGGTGGATCATTTCAACAACCGGCAGTATGCGCTGGCGGCCCCTCTATTTGAAAAGATGGTGAGCGCGGCAACGAGCGCGGACCACCGGCTGAAGGGGCTTTTCTATTCGGCCTACGCGTATGAGTTGCAAGGGCGGACGCGTGAGGCGACCGAATACTACCGCAAGGTCATCGACGAGCCGGAAGGGGCGAACCCTTTCCTGCACAAGGCACAGTTGCATCTGGGCCGTCTCTTCGCACGAGCGGAGAGGCTGGAGGATGCGATGCCGCTGCTGGATCAAGCGGTGATGTCCAAGAGCGCTTCCGACGTGCGCGGACCTGCGGCGGTGGAAGCCGGGATCGTGGCGGCGAAACTGGGAAAGAAGGAGAACTCCGACAAGTACCTGATGCTGGTGCTGAGCACGCCCGGAATGGAGACTTACCGGCCGGATGCTCAGATCGCGCTGATGGTCTCGCGCTATGAGAGCAAGGAGTATGGCGAGGTGATCGCGCTCTTCCGGCGGAGCGAGGAGAAGGCGCAGGGCGAGCAGGAAGCACGGCGTCTGATGGTGGCGGCGAAATCCTACATGGAGCTGGAGAAGAACGTGCAGGCGCTGGAGCTCTTCCGCGAGGTGGAGAAGCTGATGCTTCCCAACAACATCCACGCCTTCGAGGCGAACTACCTGCGCTTGCTGTGCTTCTACCGGATCGAGGGTCGCCATGTGCCAGACCAGGTGGACGGCTTCCTGGACATCTACCGGAAGAACCGCCCGCGAGATCCGAAGATCCATTCGGCGCTGCTGATGAAGGCGGAGACGCTGATGGACGAGAAGAAGGCGTCCGAAGCGGCGAAGGTTTACAACGAGATCGATGCGACGACGCTGAGCGCGGAGAACCGGAAGGGGTTGCTCTACAAGCGGGCCTGGTGCCTGCTGGCTGCGGAGGATCCGCAGGGAGCGGTGCGTTCCTTTAGCGAATTCATCGCGGACTATCCGGATGATCCACGTGCGGCGGAGGCGCTCCTACAGCGTGCACAAGCCTACAAGACGAGTGGCGAGGCGGTGAAGGCACTGGCCGACTACGATTTGGTGATCAAGCAGAACCTGACCAAGGAATTCACCGCGACGGCTTATCTGGAGTCCGCGGACATCGCCAAGCAGGAGGGCAGCGTGGAGGACATGATCGGGCGCTATCAGCGCTTCCTCGATCAATTCCCGGACGCCTCGAATGCGCGGAAGGCGAAGGCGAACTATTGGCTGGCTTGGGGGCTGGTGAAGAAGGACCGGTTGAAGGAGGCGTTGACCCATGCGCAAACGGCACGGGAACTGGACTCCGCGACCTATGGCAAGAATGCCGGGGCGCTGCTGGCACTGGCCCACTGGACGCTACAGAACCCGACGGAGCTCTGCGACGACGTGGATCGCGCGATCAAGGAAGACTACATCGACTACCTGCCCGAGCAGCTCATCGATTGGGCGGCGATGCAGGCCTATAGCGCCGACCGCTTCGAGCAGTCGGCGCGCTTCTACGGGTTGATCGCCGACGAGGACGAGCCGCGGAGCACGGCGAAGCAGACCTGGCGCTATCTGGGCAAGGCGCTGCTGGCGGCGGGTAAGGCGGAAGAAGCCCTGCAGCCGATCGCCAATGCGCTGGATGTGGAAGACAGCGGGATGTGGAAGGCGGATGGTCTGTTAGACCGGGCCAAGGCTTTGATCGCGTTGGGTCGCCTTGATGAGGCGTCGGCGGCTGCGGCGGAGTGCCGGGCGCTACGCCCGCAGGGACGGACGAATGCCGAGGTGATGATCGTGAACGGCGACATCCAGATGAAGCGGAACGATCCGGCGCGGGCGGCGATGGATTATGTGGCGGCGGTGGAGCAACTGGACGACAACGACCGGGTGCTGAAGCCGGAGGCGATCCACAAGGTGGCGGTGGCTCTGGAGAAAAAGGCAGATCCCTCCGGGGCCCAAGAGTACCGGATGATGCTGAAGTCGAAGTATCCGGAGTGGCGGGAGAAGTGAGAGGGGGCGAGCTTCCGAATGCGGGAAGCGGTCGTCGGGCTTGTCGGAGACGGCATTGAGCTTTAAGGGCTGGCCGTGCTTTCGAGTCCTACCGATCTGACGCTGGCCCTGGTGGCGGCGTTTTGTATCGGCATGTCGAAGGCGGGGTTCACTGGGATTTCGTTGATCTCGGTGTTCCTGATGGCGGACCTGTATGGTGCTGAGACTTCGACGGGGGTGGTGCTGCCGCTGCTGATCGTGGCGGACCTGGTGGTCTACCCGGCATTCCGGAAGCATGCGAGCTGGGCCCCGGTGTGGAAGCTGCTGCCAGCGACGGTGGTGGGCCTGCTGGCCGGCTGGTGGCTGCTGGGGGTGATCGAGGAGGATCAAGTGGCGCGGAAGGTGATCGGCGGCTGCATCCTGACGATGGTGGCGCTACAGTCGGTGCGAGCGTGGCGGCCGGAGTGGTCAGCCCGGCTGGCGGATTCTCGGGGCTTCGGAACGGCAGCGGGAGCTGCCGGCGGGGTGACGACGATGATGGCGAACGCGGCGGGGCCGGTGATCCAACTCTACCTGCTGTCCCGGCGGCTGCCGAAGATGGAGCTGTTAGGGATCGGGGCGAGATTCTTCCTGCTGGTGAACATCCTGAAGCTGCCCTTCAGCGGGAGCCTGAACCTGATCACGCGAGACTCGCTGATGGATAACCTGAAGTGTCTGCCCGGGGTGCTCGCGGGGATCTGGATCGGGAAGTGGCTGGTGCAGCGGGTGCCGCAGCGGGCCTTCGAGTGGATGGTGATCGGGTTCTCGGTCGTGGCGGGCTTGCGGCTGCTCTTTTTCTGAGTTGTCGGACGGCCTGTCTCTCCGCGTGGGTGCGTGTTTTGCCAATTTTGCGACTGTTGATTCGAGGGAGTTGTCTTATTGTGTGGGAGTGTGCCGTTCGGATGACGGTCGTTCTATCAAAAAAGCAAGTGATCTAACCGAATCGTGATTGCATAGATCATGGCCGGGGCCGATAACGCGCTTCCCCCCGCACTCCCCTGATTGAAGTTTTTCCATGTTGTTTCCGGAGCTTAGCGAGGCAGACGTGCGATCCATGATCCGCCTCGTCGGCGATGTCGGGGCTTCGCGTGGAGGCCCGCACGAGAAGCGGCGGGTGCTGATGGATGGGCTGATCCGGCTGGTGGACGCGCACCGGTGGTTCTGGACCTTGTCCTCCCGGGAGCGGATTCAGCCGGGCAAGCAGCCGCTCTATACCGCGGTGGCGCACGGTGGATTCGAAGATGGACAGTTTCCGAAACTGTTAAGAGCACTCGATCATCCGGGGAGTTGGGGGATCTTCACCAGCATGAGCCGGGAGATGAAGGAACGGAGCCAGCATCTGACATGGACGCGGCGGCAGATGGACTCCGAAGGATACTTCGTCCGCGAGGAGGTGAAGGAGCTTTGGCATGATGCGGGGATCGGTGATCTGATGATCTCGGCATGTCCGCTGCCCGATGGCGATCTGAGCGCGGTGGGTATCTACCGCCAGGTGGGTGAGGATTCGTTCGATGCGCGTGCGGCACGGATGGCGCACATCGTTCTCGCGGAGGTGCCGTGGCTGCACGAGACGGAGTGGCCGGAGGAGAAGAAGGCGCTGCTGCCGAGCCTTTCGCCGCGGCGACGGACGGTGCTGCACCTGATGCTGGAAGGGCAATCGCGCAAGGAGATGGCGGCGACGATGGGGATCTCGGTCCACACCATCGATGGCTATGTGAAGGACATCTTCCGTCACTTCAGGGTGCATTCGCAAGCGGAGCTGATTGCGCGCTTTCGCTCGGGTGATGCGGAAATACCCCCTGATCCGGGGACTGGTTCTTAGTGTCTGGCGGGGCCAAGTTAGTTTGCGTCAACTTTTGGTAAGTCGGTCTCCACGGAGGCTGAGTCCAGCCGGATGTCCCGTCGTCGCGTCACTTTGTCGCCGGATCGCTCATGATACGGAGACTTTTCAGGCGCGACGGCGGGCAATTTTTTTGCCATCGCTCAACCGCGGATGAAAAGGGTTTGGACCGGGATGAGTCCGATGGATGGGATGAAGGCGCAGTGCCTCCATTTTCTCCCTAAGCTCCTGTTTGAGAAGTCTCGGGAGGCTTTGTTCAGGGCGCGGCGGGGGCTTCCTTGCGGGAGAACTCGGCGGTGCCGCTGAGATACCAGATGGCCGCTCCGGTGCCGACGACCGCTACCAATATCAGGAGGGTGAGGAGAAGGCCGAGGCAGGATTTCATCGTGGAGCGCTGGGCAGGGAGTGTTCAGGTTTTGAGGGGATGGGCAAGAAGCCTCTTTCCCCTTGGTTGCGCGGTCTGGCTCAGCGGAGGCGGAGCAAGGCGGCGTAGGCACCGTCGGTCTGGTCGCGATGAGGCAGGGCCTGGCGGGAGTCGACGAGTTCGAGCTCGGGATGGGCTCCGAGCAGGGCGGTGATGAGATGCTGGTTTTCCTCCGCTTCGATCGAGCAGGTGGAGTAGACGAGGCGGCCGCCGGGCTTCAGGCAGGGCAGGGCATTCTCGATGATGCTGCGCTGGAGCTTGGTGAGCTCGGTGATGTCGGAGTGGCGGAGGCGCCAGCGGACATCGACACGACGGCGGAAGACGCCCGTGTTTGAGCAAGGGACGTCGAGGAGGATGGCGTCGAAGGCGGCGTGCCACTTCGCGGGAGCCGGGGTGGCCCAGTCGTGGACTTCCACGGTAGCGCCGGAGCATTGGAGGCGCTTGAGGTTGTCTTCCAGGCGCGGGAGGCGCTTCTCGTTGGAGTCGGTGCAGGTGAGGGTGCTGGCACCGCCTTGGGCGGCGGCGATGAGGAAGGCCTTCCCGCCGGGAGCGGCGCAGGCGTCGAGGATCTGCTCGCCGGGCTGCGGGGCAAGGAGCTCGACGCAGTGGCGGGTGGCGGTGTCCTGGATGTAGATGGCGCCCTTCTTGAGCCATTCGCCGGGGATGGGGCCCTCGATGCGGATGAAGCCGGGCGGAAGTCCCTCGGGCTCGCTGCCTTCGGCGGGCTCTGGGATCTCGATGGCTTCGGCCAGCGGATTGAGGCGGGCGTAGACGGGAGCGGGCTCGTTGTTGAAGGCCATCAGGGCGATCGCGTCCTGCTTGCCGAAGGACTTGCGCCAGCGCTTGTAGAGCCAATCGGGGTGGGAATAGAGGACCTCGGGAGGAAGCTCATCGAGATCGAAGAGCTTCTTCTTGGAGGAGGCGGCGCGGCGCATCACGGCATTCAGCAAGCCGCGGACACCGCTCTTGCCGAGTTCCACGGTTTCGAAGACCGCGGCGTGATCGGGAAGCTGGAGGATCAGGAGCTGGCAGAGGCCGACACGGAGGATGTCGCGGGTCTCGTCATCGAGCTTGCCCTTGCGGAGCTCGGCGATCCAGTGGTCGAGCAGGCGCAGGTTCCGCAGCACGCCGAGCACGATGGCATTGAGCAGGGCGCGGTCGGCGGAGGAGAGATCGTTCCGCGAGGCGTGGCGCTCGATCAGGTTCTCGGCGTAGGCATGGCCCTTCGACCAAGCACGGAGAATGGAAACGGCGGCGCGGCGCGGGGATTTCATACGGGAGACTCAGGACTTGGAGACTCAAGCCACAAGACTTGAGGTGCGGGAAGGGGAGGGAAGCCCGGCTGAGCCGGGGATTCAAGTCTTCTGCCGAGGGAAATGCGGGATGAAGGGCGGTCCGCGGCTCCCGGCGGTGCGCGGTGATTCAAACATCTTACTCTGCAAAGTTTGCAAAATGCCGGGTTCCGCAATATTCCGGGTTGATGGATTGTTAGGTGATTGTTAGAGGCGGGCACCGACGGGGTAGTCCTGCAACTGCTGCCGCGTCGTTCACCCTGCAATTACACCCTTACATGAACTACACGTCCTGCCCCGGTCGTGGCCTGAGCCCCTTGGTTCTGGCTGCGTCCCTTGCCCTCGCATCACCCGCTTTCAGTGCCATCGTCTTTACGAATGCCGATCTGGAAGGCACTCCGGCAGCCCAATCTACTGTTCCCACCGGTTGGGAACTCATTCCCCACGACGCCCCTTACAGCTTGGCCACGGTTTCCTCGGGAGTTACCGGTGATATCCTCGCCGCGGATGGTCCTTCCTTGGCTTCGGGGTTGTTCGGCGCTGCGAACTCCGGAACCACTTTCTATGCCGGTGTCCACGGCTTTATCAGCCCGCACACGCTTCAGGAGGGACTCCAGCAGACCGTGAGCGGATTCACGGTGGGACAGGAGTACTCCTTCAGCTTCTTCCAAGCGGTTGTGGGGCACACCAACCGACGGGACGACGCTGGAAGCTGGCAGGTGTATGCGGGTGGAGTTCTGGTAGGAACCACGATTCCAACCACGAGTACCTTGGCATGGGATGATCCGGACAAGGCTACGGAACTCAACTGGGAGGAGCGCATCATCACCTTCACAGCCACCTCCGAGTCGATGATGCTCAGCTTCCTTCCCTATGATGCCGACGGGGATATCGGGGCGCAGAATGGCGTTTACATGGGCATCGACACCTTCTCCGAAATCACCGCCGTGCCGGAACCGGCTGCGGCGATGCTGGGCGCTTTCGGTTTGCTCGGACTGATGCGCCGTCGGCGCTAGGCTACGTCATTCTCCAAGCCCCCGGCGACTTCGCCGGGGGTTTTTCATTTTGGAAGCGGTTGCTTTGGAACCGCCTAAGGGCGCTCACCAAATTCACCACCAGATGTCATCTTTCTGGCGGCGCTTGCTCTTGGAACGTGCGCTGTCATCAGTGCCATTGGCACCGACCGAGTAAACTTCGAAGCCTCCACCCGGCTTCAGAAAATACGCGAAAGGTCGGGAAAAACGGGGATCCTCCGGGATATCAGGCGGCAGGAGCTCCGGGTAGGCCTTGTCCTTCAGGCAAGATCGTTCGATCAAGCATGCCGCCACCATAAGGTCAAGCAGTACCATTGCATTTGCTCCCACCGTTAGCGGCCAGGTCGCGTGGGGAAAGGCGATCAGGAGGTGGTTCTTTTTCGTTACGTCAGGATAATGAGCACTTCTCAGATCCGCCGCCCCCTCCGTCCAAGCACTGACAGGACCGGGCGAGATTGCAATCCTGCGGCACTCCATGGTCGCTCGCAGAAATGCCGCCGCGTTCCAGTCGAACCAGCCGCCGGGAAGCAGATAAGCTCCGAAGTCGCTCACCAACGCGTATTCGATCGGGCGAGCGTCGGTGACCTCGAAAGCCAGATGAACTTGACGCCGAAAATCGTGACGATCGTTCCTCCACTTCTCCCATAGAGGCAGCATGAGGAGGGTGGCTTCCACATCCCTTTTCACTGCAGCCCGGAGATCCATGGATTCCAACTCGGCCACGATCCGATGGAGGTCATCCTCTCTCCACTGCCGACGTGCGATTCCAGTCCTGAGCGGCTTTGCGATGACTCTCAGCGTGCGGGACATCGTCCATGTTCCGCTCGGTCCCCGGGAGCCGAGGGCCTCGGTCAACTTCAGACTCAGTAGGATGCTATCGGTTGCCAGATCCGGCTGGTCCGTTTGGAGCGCTGCTTCCGCTCGCAGCGCCAGTGCTGCGTGAATGCTCTCGCAGCGATAGGCGAGACGATCACGAACGAGGTCGGTGACCAAGGGAGTGGTATCAGCCAATTGTCGCCGGAGATTTGGCAAGGCCGAGAGATCATGGCGGAGGCGTGAGAGTGTTGCGCCATGCCTGCTCTCGAATTCGGCCAAGAAACTTGCCGGATCCCGACCGTAGCCATCGGCCTTCTTCAGTAGCCGGAAGTCCGCCGAGCCGACCGATGGAAGAGGGTGCGGAGGACCTATGATCTCCAAGCTTCCCTTCGGCTGTTTCGGTTTGCGGTGCTTGGAAGCGCTCCGTGCGATCTTGGGCTCGCTCCAAGGTGTGTCCCACTGGGGGCCGATGAAGGATCTCAAAGAAGCAAGCCGGGCATCGCGTCCTTGGATGGGAGGCCTAGCCATCGCAGCTTCCCACTCTTGAAGGATGCCGTGCAGAGCAGCGTTGAGCTGCTGCGGGGGCATGTCCGATTCAAGTTCTTCACGACTGATCGGGATGCCCTCCGTCCGCGCTTCTTCCAAAGCCCTACGCAATTCCTTTGCGCCCCGGCGGTTCGCAGCAGAGATGCCAGCTGCCAACAAGGCGAGCAGGGCCGCGACGCAGTATGCGACAACGCGAAACCGTTTTCTCCGGAGCAAATGTTTCATGCCAGGAAGCCGCATGAGGCGGGCATCAGATAAAATGCCCGAGCGATGCCGGCTGACGAAAGAAAAAAGAGGCGCGAGCTGATGCCCGCGCCTCCTTGTTCAAGACTTGTCTTGGATCGGGCTTAGCGACCGATCGAGTGGTATTCGAGACCGGCGGCCTTGGCGTCCTTCGGGTCGATGAGGTTGCGGCCGTCGAAGACGAGGGGGGTGCGAAGGCGCTTTTTGATTTCGGCGAGGTCGGCCTTGGCGAAGGCGGGCCATTCGGTGCCGATGACGAGGGCGTCCGCGCCATCAAGGGTGGCATACATGTCCTCGTGATAGGTGATATCGCCGGTGAGCTCGCCGAACTTCTGGGCGGTGCCGAGAGCCTCCGGATCGGTGGCGGCGACGACGGCGCCTTCCTTGAGCATCTTCTGGCAGAGCTTGATGGCGACGGACTCGCGGACGTCATCGGTGTTCTGCTTGAAGGCGAGGCCCCAGAGGGCGATCTTCTTCTCGCGGAAGACCCAGAGTTTTTCGCGGATCTTGTTGAGGAAGCGCTCGAGCTGGTGGGCGTTGATGCTTTCCACTTCCTTGAGCAGACCGAAGGGTTGGCCGAGGGTCTCGGAGATGTGGATGAAGGCCTTGATGTCCTTCGGGAAGCAGGAGCCGCCGTAGCCGAGGCCGGCATTCAGGAAGGCGCGGCCGATGCGCTTGTCCATGCCGATGCCTTCGGCGACCTTCTCGACGTCGGCGCCGGAGGCTTCGCAGATGTTGGCGACGGCATTGATGTAGGAGATCTTGAGGGCCAGGAAGGAGTTGGCGGCGTGCTTGATCAGCTCGGCGGAGTTGATGTCGGTGACGAGCACTGGAGCCACGAAGGGCTCATAAATCTTCTGCATGTAGGCCAGCGCGCGGTCGTCGTTCGAGCCGATGACGACGCGGTCCGGGTGGAGCAGGTCATCGACGGCGCAGCCTTCGCGCAGGAACTCGGGATTCGACACCACGCCGAACTCGACACCCGGAGGGGCGTAGCGGCGGACGGTCTGCTCGACCTTGTCGCCGGTCTTCACGGGCACGGTGGACTTGTCGACGATGACGCGGTAGCCGAGCTCCGGAGTGAGGCACTGGGCGATCTCGCGGGCGACTTTCTCGATGAAGGAGAGGTCCACGGAGCCATCCGGCTGGGGCGGGGTGGGAACGGCGATGAAAATGACATCGCTGTTCTTCACGCCTTCCTCGGTGGAGGTGGTGAATTTCAGGCGACCGGCGGCCACGTTGGACTTCACCAGTTCTTCAAGGCCCGGCTCGTAGATCGGCACTTTGCCGGCGAGGAGGGTGGCGACTTTCTCCGGATTGTTGTCAACGCAGGTGACCTCATGGCCGACCTCGGCAAAGCACGTTCCGGAGGTAAGACCGACATAGCCGGTCCCGATGATGCTGATCTTCATGGATGTAGGGGGGGTAGGGTGGACGGGCGTCGTCTAGCAGCCTTTGGCGAACGGCGCAAGTCCCGCGAAAGCGTAATTCGGGCCGATTATGCTGCGATTTGCCCCCAAAAGAGCTTTCCGGCGATTCCGAGTCCGATGACGGCCACAATTATTCTCACGGCGGTGGCGGGGATGCGCTGGGCGAAATGGGCGCCGAGGAAGTAGCCGGGGATGGAACCGAGCACCAGCCAGCCGGCGAGGCGCCAATCGACGCTGCCGCGGGAGATGAACCAGACGACGGAGGCGACATTGCAGACGACGGCGAGGAGGGCCTTCAGGGCATTGATGCGGTTGACCTCGCGCAGGCCGAGCAGGCTGAGACCGGCCATCATCATGATGCCGATGCCAGCGCCGAAGTAGCCGCCGTAGACGGCGACGAGTGATTGGAAGACGATGCCCCAAGGGCGGGGGCGCTCCGGCTCCTTTTCATCGGCGTGCTCGCCGCGCTTCTTCTTGAGCCAGCGCTGGATCGGGGCATTCAGCAAGAAGAGCAGGGTGGCCATGAGCAGGAGCCAGGGGACGACCCGCTCGAAGACGGAAGGCGGGAGGGCGAGGAGCAGGACGCCGCCGCCGAGGCCGCCGAGGAAGCTGACGATGGCGAGGGGAAGGATCCACGACTTCACCTCCACGAGGCGCTTGCGGAAGGCCCAGACGCTGCCGGGCATGCCGAGGAAGAGGGCGACGGTGGAGGTGGTATTCGCCAGGACCGGCGAGAGACCGGCCGCCATGAGGGCGGGGAAGGTGAGCATGGTGCCACCGCCGGCGACGGCATTCATCACCGCGGCGAAGAAGCCGGCGGCGAGGACGAGCCATTCGTGGTGGGTGGGCACGGGGGGAAGTAGCGAGTAGCAAGTAGCGGTAGCGAGGGAAAAAGAGGGAGAGGTGGCGGGGAGCGCAGGGGTCAGGGAGCCGGCTGCCAAGTCACGTGGAAGCGGAAGTAGAGCCTCGGCACCTCCTCGTCGATGGACACCGGAATGCCCCACTGGAGAATCTCCCACTCCGGATGCAGGGAATCGACCATGATCCGGGCCGCTTCTTCCACCGGCTGCCAAGTCTTCAAATCCGGAGAGCTCTGGAGGATAACCTCGACCGCGGAACCGTCGGTCAGGCGTGGCCGAGGAAACCGTGCGGTCAACCGGTAGTGGTCCGTCACATCGATGGCCGCCGTGAAAGGGGCGGTGCTGCCTGCCGTTGCATGCATCCCGCCGGCGTAGGCGAGGATATTGGCAACTCCATCATGATCGGCGTCCGCATCGGGGCTACGATCCTCCGGCGGCAATGTGGCGGCCCATTCGTCATATCCCGGCAGAGCGGGGATGCTATCGTGCGTGAAGATCTCGATGCTACCGGTCTTCTCGGAGGCGACCACCAGGTCCACGAGTCCGTCGCCATCGTGGTCTGCGGCGAGGATCTGACTGGCGATGCCGATGGTCCGGCCGAGTGTCACCGGCCGGGCAAAGGTTCCATCGCCTTGAGAACGATAGAAGTGGAGTTCGAGGCCGCCGCAGATCAAGTCGTCCAAGCCGTCCTGGTCGAAGTCCGTCACGGTCACGGCGTCTCCTTCGGCCAATACGGTGGGAGCCAATGCCGATACATCACCACCGGTGCCCTTCAATATCCGGGCGGTGATGCCCAGGTGGCCCTGTTGGCAGAAGGCGAGCATTTGGAAAGGTTCCCCGGAGCTGAGGAAGCTACCCTTGAGCAGATGGCTGGGAATGCCATCAGAGGCAAGGTCAGGGCCGAAGGGTTCGATGGAGAATCCGGCAGCACCAAGATTCCTGTGCAGGGCGAGGCGATTTCCCAAGGCAGACGGCGCGGTGATGATGTCGATGTCAGCATCGCCATCCGCATCCGTGGTCAAGACCTGGTCCTGAGTGAGCCAGCGATAATGGCCGGCAACTCCGTCTTGCGGCGGAATCCAAGTGCGTCCCGCGACCGAGATGGACTCCGCGGCGGACAGGGTGCCACCGGCCGAGTTTCGTGACCACGCGAGCGTTTCATCCGGACGGCGGATGAACAAGGGATCGAGATCGCCATCGCCATCGAAGTCTGCGGCGCCGAGCACGCGACTGGGAACATTGGTGCTGCCCGTGCCGGACCAATCGATTCCCGAGCGTTTGCGGAAGAATATCTCGGGCCAGCCGGGCTCTTGATTGATCGTTTCCACGACGGCCACTCCATTCTGGCTAGCTCCCAGCGGGTCGGCCACGCCATCACCGGTGAAGTCGGCAAGGAGCAGGCTGTCCGCGCCCCAGAACTCCCGTGACCACGGACGATATTCGTTCACCGCCGGGAGCAGAGGCCCGAGGTAAGCTTCCAATTCCAAGCTGTCCGCACCCATCACGACGAGGTCCGGAAGCGAGTCCTTGTCCAGCTTCGCCGAGCCAATTCGGCCGGGGGTATTCTTGATGGGAACGTTCCTGTCGGTGGCATATCCCGTGAAAAGCGGAGACAGGCGTACCGCTGGCTGCAATCCATGGCCCGGGTGCCAGAGATCGAAGCCGACGAAGTAGCGCAAGCACATGAGCGATCCACTATGAAGTGCGAGCAGGGAGCGTCCCAAGCTGGGCACGCGGACCTCGCTGAGTCCGATCAAGGGACGTGCCGATTCGGGGAGGTTCACCAAGCTTGAAGCCGCTGCGGTGGAGCTGCTGCGAAGCACCTGCAGGCGCTTCTCGCCGGGTGAGCAAACGTAGAGCTCTTGGCGTCCATCGTTGTCCGCATCCAAGACTGCCTGCTCCGGCGGATAGGCGGGAAAGGGGGAGCCGGAGCCGAGCGAGGAGACCTCGGTCCAAGCACCGGAACTGAGGCTGAAGACGGGATAATGAACCGTGCCTTGGATCGGGTTGTGCTCGATGCCGAAGAGTTCCGGCGGTGCTTCTCCATCGAGTTCCACGAGGGTGCCAAACTTGTGAGTGTCTGCCACGAAACTTATGGTGCGGTCCTGTCCGGCGACATAGATACGCACGGTGCCGCCATGGAAGCTGCCATCTCCGGAAACCAAGGTGGGAGAGCCTCCAGCTGTCCAAGGAGGACCAACCCGTGTGGCTCGTGAGTCCTCCGGCAACCCGACCAGAAGCGGAGTGGCGGTGGTGAATGAGAAGATGATGCTGGCGCTACGAAGGCCCGGCTCCTCCGGAAGGAATAGATCGGGGCTGCCATCGCGGTCCAAATCAGCGAGGACAGGGGGATAGGAGCCTTGGATCACTCCGGACGGCAATTCCCGGTCGATATCCGGAGCGGCAGCGGTGAGGCCCGGGCGGCTCCGAGACTTCCAAACCCGGAGCCGGGTGCCATCGACCAAGATCAGGTCTGACTTCGCATCGCCATCCGTGTCTGCCGAGAAGCTGACCGCGGCGTGGTCCAGTCCGGAAGCGAGGGCGGTGCCTTCTCCGATATACATCCCCGGGAAGTCCACGCTGCCGAGATAGAGGCGCGACTTGACGCTATCCACCCCGGCTACCTCTTCCTTGCCGTCGCCATTCCAGTCGAAGAAAACGAAGCTGGAGTAGTTAACGGAATCGGTGATGTCCGTGCCCGGGCCGAGGATGTCGAGGGTGCCTGCCGAGGCATGACCCGCGGCGGCGAGAGAGAGAAGGGCAAGGGTGGGGCGGAGCATGCGCGCGGCCCATAGCACGACCGGGCGGGCGCGTCCAATGCTGTTGGAGATTCTGGTGTGGTGCGGAATTCTGCGCTTGAGCGACTGCACGGGCACGACGGCAGGAGTTTACTCCGCGCTGCCAAGGGCTTCGGCGGCCTTCTCGAGGAAGGCATCGCGGGCCTGCCATTGGTCGCCGCTGGTGCATTGGACCATGAAGATGGCGATCATGCCGGTGACGGGGTTGACGGAGAGGTCGGTGCCGTAGGCTCCGTCGTGGCCGAACATGCCGTTCCGGAGATGATAGCCGAGGCTGTAGTTCACCTTGGTGGTGCCCGTTTGCTCCTTGCGGAGTTCATCCATGGCGGCGGGGGAGAGATAGCGTTTGCCCGCGAGCTCGCCGTTATTTGCGAGCATCAAGCCGTAGCGGAGGATATCTCCGGTGGTGGAGAAGAGGCCGCCGCCGGGCTCCGGGAAGCGGCGGGCGCGATCGCTGTAAGGTTTGGTGAGGAACCAAATGTCGCCGCGGACACAAGCGGAGCCGTCCTGGTTCGGGCCATAGGCGCCGGCAAGGCGGGTGAGCCGGGCCTCGCTGGGCCAGAAGCCGGTGTCCTTCATGCCGAGGGGATCAAAGAAGCGCTGCTGGAGGAAATCCTCGTAGGACATGCCGCTGACGATCTCGACGATGCGCGCGGCGATGTTCATGCCTTGGTTGCCGTAGGCGTAGCGTTGGCCCGGCTGGGACTGGAGCGGACCGGTGACGGAGGGGATGGAACGGGCCTTGATGGAGGTGGTATCGGCACCGGCGAGATGTTGGAGCTCGGCGAGGGGCTCGAGCCCGGCAGTGTGGCTGAGAAGATGCCGGAGCGTGACAGGTGTTGTTAGAGGCTTCAGCAGGGTGTGCTTGGCATCCTGCTCGGTCACGACCCGCCAGCGGTCGAACTCGGGGATGAACTTGGTGGCAGGGTCGTCGAGGGCGAGCTTGCCTTCATCGACGAGCATCATGATGGAGGCCCCGACGAACATCTTGGACATGGAGGCGACCCAGAAAAGGTTGTCCTCGGTCAGAGGCTTGCGGGCCTCGACATCGGCGTATCCGGCGGTGTTCCGGTAGCGGATCGTGCCTTCGCGATCGGCGACGATGCCGATGAAGCCGGCGAGCTTGTGGGTGGTGAGATAGGGCTCGAGAGCGGTGGCGACGGCGGGGTTGGGAGGGGACTGAGGCTCTGCCCCATGGCTGGAGAGAACCACGAGGATCTGCGCGAGAGCGGCGATCCCGACAGTGCGGAGAGACGTCATCGCCGATCTACCGAGAGAGCGGCCGGCTTGTTTCACGGAGAGGTCCGTGAATGGAGGAGCGTGCGCTTCCCATCAAGGTTGCAGGAGATCCTCCGCGAAGGGGGTCCACTTCGCTTGAAAACGAGATTCCAAGGCGATCTTCAAGCCATCGCTAGGAAGATCGCCCGAGGGGAACACCTGAAGTCGCATGCGGGTCTCACCGGATCGAAGCTGGATGTCGGGGCTTCCATCCCGGTCCTGATCCTGATGAACGACATCTCCCGGATCGCCAAATTCGCCGTTGCCATTTGCGTCGACATAGACCGGCCGGTTTTCCGCATCGTAAAGTTCGACCCGGGCCGGGATGGAACAGATTGCGCGGATTGGAGCGCTTCCGTCATCAGCGGCCGGGCTTTGGTAGTGGTGGTGAACCGGCACCCCGTAGAATGCATTCCGCTTGAACACTCCCGCGTCCACAACAGCGGCAGCGACTGCGGCCTCGGTGTCCTCGATGGTCCACACCGAAATCTGATCCTTCTGTCCCGGCGAACTCCAGATCACGGAGAGTTCTCCCGGGGCGAATTGGTCCGGAGGCGAAGTGAGGTCGATCACAGCGAAGCTACCGGCTTCGACCCTGACATTGGCAAGTTGGTTCGTGCCGGTCTTTCCCAAGAGCACTGTCGCTTCCCCGCTGGCCTGCTTCCATGCGGCATCCACGGGTAGGCCGGAAAACGAAAGAGTGCCTTCGACTGCCTGGGCGAAGGGATTCGAGAGAGTGAGTCGCCCGCGCAGCGGCCTGCCTTTCACCGGAACCATGGACGCGTTCAGAGGCTGAAGGTCGACGAGAAGAGACTTCGGGGCGGCCACCGGCTTGGAGGCGGCGCGTTGCTTCAAGATCCCGGCGATCTCCGCCTGCACGCGCGGTGGAAGGCGGTCCTTGGCATCACCGAGCCGGGTCGCTTCATCGGCTGAGGAAGCGGAAGCCGGGGCATCCCCGCACTTCGAGAGCAGGACCGAAAGCCGTGCGAGTTCCTGCGGGAGTTGGACGAAAAGGTCGAAGCTCCGCATCAGGCGTACCGCTTCGCGGCGCATGGCGAGCGCTTCGGGCAAGCGTCCGTTGTTTGTCAGAAAGTCGGCATAGAGCGAGTAGAGAGCGGCCTCATCCAGCTTGCGGCCCCAATCGCGGGTGAGTTCGAGGATCGCGAGTAGCTCTTCTTCGACACCCTCGATTTTTCCGGAACGGATCTGTGTTTTGAGTATGGCGAGGCGGGCGGGGTGGCTGCCATCATCGGCGAGACGCTTGAGGATCTCATTGCATTCTGCGTCGCGGCCGAGTTGTGCGAGACATTTTGCCTTGGTGATCTCCACCGCTTCCCACGCCCGGCGATGGCAGAAGGGATTTTCCTTGGTGGCTTTATGGATTTCGTCGAGTTCCTCCAGCATACGGGGATCGGCTTGGCCGAGTTCCAGTCGGATCGAGATTCTGTTCCCCCGCGCCGCGAGCTTGCTGCGGTTCTGGTAGATATCGGGCCAATCGTGGGAGAGAGCGGTTTCATATTGTGCATCGGCCAGTTCCAGGAGGCCGAGATCGAAGAGGGCGTCGGCGATCCCGATCTGACTGCCGTACCAAGAGCCTTCGGGTTCGAAGATTTTCTCGCGCATGCGTTCCGCCCAAGCGCGGACCCAGAGGTTCCGCTCGATCGCCGTGCGCCACTCACCGCCCATCAGTTCGAGGGCGGCAAGATTGTGCATGCACGCGCCAAAGGCATTCGGCATTTCGCGACGGGTGCCGATCATGCCGTTGGGTGCCACGTAGGATGCCCCTTGCAGACCCGCGACGGGAAACTCCCGCATCCTCACATCGGGAAGGGATGCGAAGGCCGGGCCGGAGTCTGGATAGGACGTGGGATCAAGCGACAACTTGCGGCGCTCCATTTGCCCGTGGAATGGAATCAGCGTTGAACGTGCGCTGCCGTATCGATAGACGTTCATCAAGGAGGTCGCTCCATTTGAGCCGAGCTGGACGGCGAGATCGGTGGCATCGAATTCCAGACAGCGCTCTTGGAGCCAGAGGTTGAGTGCTGCCGCCCATTCGCGTTCCGAGCGGCCGCTGCCGGTTTGCGCTTCCCGCCAGATCGTCACCCAGAAATCCTGGAAGGGTGCTCCGGCGTCGATATTCCGGCGCAGGCCGAGGTCGAGTTCTTCGAGTGCGGGAGCGATGCCCTTCTCCTTGAAGGTCTTCATCCCGGCAGCTAGGAGATCCTTGGGAGGGACCGGTTTGAGATCGGGCGACTTGCGGAAGCATTCGAGCGGACCGATGTCCGGATAGCCGCTCGGGAGCATCCCGAATTCCGCGATACCGCGTTTGGAGCCGACCGTCAGAGCGAAGCGCAACTCGCGGGTTTGGGGAGTGGGGTAGGAGAACCAAACGATATAGCGAGAGGATGGCTTGAGGAGCTCGCCATCGAAAGTTTGCTGGACCATGGATCCGCAGCCGGGAAAGAGTTCGCGGAAACGGGGATAGAAGCGCGCTCCCTGACGAGAGGTCACGAGCCGGAACTCCTCCTCCTGAGCTTGCTCCGGAACGATATACCAGTGGAAGTCCGGCTGGGCGGAGAAATCGCCCGGCATGCCGAACATCCAGAACACATGGCCTTCATGCCACTCCGGGGTGGTGAAGCGAAAACCGGTGAAGTAGCGGTCCTTCCATTTTAGCTGGGATTTGATGGGCGGCATGGTGTGGACACGCGCGAAGGGGATCTTGTCGCGACCGAATCCAACCATGGGGAAGCTCTCCCGGTTCTCCCGCAGCCAGCTTTCGAAATGGGCCCTATTATCCTGCGCGGAGGCGAAACCGCTGCAGAGGATGCAGATGAAAGCCGCGAGGCGATGAAAGGGAATGGGCATGATGGGATGAAGCCCAAAGCGGCTGACCGGGGCAAGACCAACTAATTTCATCGGGGAAATGCAGGAAATCAGTGGCACGCTTTCCCTTCCGACGAAATCACTGCATGTAGCTCCTTATGAAAGTTAGAATCCTCGCGTCGTTTCTCATGCTCGTTCCCCCACTCTCCGCGGTGGAGCGGCGGCCGAATGTCGTGGTGGTGTTGATCGACGACATGGGTTGGGGGGACTTCTCCTGCTTCGGGAATACGGAGGCGAAGACGCCGAACATCGACCGGCTGGCGAGCGAGGGGCTGAGGTTCCGGCAATTCTATGTGAACTCGCCGATCTGCTCGCCTTCGCGTTGCGCGCTGACGACGGGGCAGTATCCGCAGCGCTGGAAGATCACGTCCTTCCTGAACAACCGCGCGGACAACGAGCGGCGCGGGATGGCGCAGTGGCTGGATCCGAAGGCTCCGACGCTGGCGAGATCGCTGAAGGCGGCGGGCTATGCGACCGGTCACTTCGGCAAGTGGCACTTGGGCGGCCAGCGGGACGTGGCCGAGGCACCGGCGATCACGGAGTATGGCTTCGATGTGAGTCTGACGAACTTCGAGGGAATGGGGCCGAAGCTGCTGCCGCTGACGCTGAAGCCGGGCGAGACGACGCCGGGGAAGATCTGGGAGGATGCGGAGCGTCTGGGAGGACCGGTGACTTGGATGCAGCGCTCGAAGATCACGACCGGATTCGTCGATGCGGCGATCCCGTTCATCGACAAGGCGGCGGAGGCGAAGAAGCCTTTCTTCATCAACCTGTGGCCGGACGATGTGCACTCGCCCTTCTGGCCGCCGGTGAACCAATGGGTGGAGGGGAAGCGCGGGATGTATCTCTCGGTGCTGAAGGAAATGGACCGGCAATTGGGCAAGCTCTTCGACCACATCCGGGCCACGCCGGAGCTGAGGGACAACACGCTGATCATCGTGCTCTCCGACAACGGGCCGGAGCCGGGTGCGGGGAAGGCGGGAGAATTCCGCGGAGCGAAGGGAACCCTGCTGGAAGGCGGGGTGCGTTCGCCGCTGGTGGTGTGGGGCCCGGGTTGGACGGAGAAGGCGAAGGCGGGGAGTGCGAACGATGCTTCCGTGTTTGCGGCCTTCGATCTCGCGCCCTCGCTCTTGAAGATCGCGGCGGTGGAAGCACCGGAGGTGAAGTTCGACGGAGAGGATGTTTCGCCGACGCTGTTAGGGAAATCGCAGGACTCGCGGAAGGGTGCGATCTACTGGCGGCGCCCGCCGGACCGGAAGAATGCGAACGGGCCGAAGCCGGATCTGGCGGTGCGGGAGGGCAAGTGGAAGCTGCTCTGCGAGTATGATGGCACGAAGACGCGCCTGTTCGACGTGGTGGCGGATCCGGGTGAGGCGAAGAATCTGGCAGGCGAGGAGAAAGGGACGGCGGAGCGTCTGGCGAAGGCTGCGGTGGCGTGGCACCAATCGATGCCAGCGGACAAGGGGCCGGAGCTGGGACGTGAGGCGCCGAAGAAGAAGGCGCGTTAGATCCGATGATGATACGGGTGGGTACCAAAAGGTGCCCGCTTGACCCCCGGCGCGGGCTTGAGAGAATGCGGCATGCTGATCTTGGCGCTCCATACGGCACCCGCATGCGAGGTGGCATCCCAAGGTAGCGGCGAGTGGTGGGACAAGGAGTGGCGGACCGGCTTTCACAAGCAGGCGCAGGAGGGCCCGCGTTGGCTCGGCTATCAGGGCTTCCGCGGGGACGAGGTGGCGGACACCCGCTATCATGGCGGCGTGGACAAGGCGGTCTGCGTGTATGCCAGCGAGCATTTGGACTACTGGCGTGCGCTCCCGGGATTGGGCGAGATGGCGAGCGGTGCCTTCGGCGAGAATCTCAGTACGCAAGGACTGACGGAGGAGGAGGCCTGCATCGGTGATATCTATCAGATAGGCGAGGCGCTGGTGCAGGTATCGCAGCCGCGGCAGCCGTGCTGGAAGCTGGCGCGGCGCTGGCGGGTGAAGGATCTGGCGGCGCAGGTGGAGCGGAACGGCAAGACGGGTTTCTACTTCCGCGTGCTGCAGCACGGGCATGTCTCGGCAGGCGACGGCATCGAGCTGCGCGAGCGGGTTTGGCCGCAGTGGAGCATCGCGCGGAGCAACGCGATCATGCATCACGGCGAAGGTGGTGCCGAAGCTGCGCGGGAGCTTTCGGAGTGTCCGCTGCTCTCCGGGAGCTGGAAGGACGGGCTGTGGATGATGTCCCAATCGGCGAGGAGAAAGGATACCTCCACGCGCACGAACCAGCCTTCGTAGGCGGCTACTTCGGCGCGGTGATGAGCGGCTTCTGACCGGGCTTCTTGGTCAGGGTGACCGGGACCTCGCGGACTTCGGACCAGTATTTGATGATGACCTTCACGGGGCCGTTGGCTTTCGCGACTTCGACCGAGTCGGTGTAGTCCTTGTCACCGGCGACGATGGTTTGGCTGATGATGCGGGGATCATCCTCGGCGACGACGACGGCGTATTCCTCGATTTTCTTGCCGGCATCGACAGGCTTGCCGAAGGGAGAGTCGGAAGGTTTCGGGCGACCGATGAGGGCCACGCGGAAGGGGCCGAGCTCTTGGAACTTGCGGTCGCTCATCCCGGTGGGCAGATCGAAGGTCGCGGTGAGTTCCTTCGGCGTGCCGCCCTGCTGCATGTAGAGGGTGGCTTGGAGATCGGTCTTGTCGATCGAGCGTTCGTCGAGCTTGGCCGGATCGATCTTGGCGCGGATGACGAGATTGCTGCTCTTGAGCGGGACTTCGCGGGCGAAGGGATCCTGCGAGATGCCGCCGGACCAATCGGTGGCGACGATGGTGCTGGCACCCAAGATGAAGCGCTTCACTTCCACCGGGGTCTCCGCGGCTCCGATGAAGCCCGGGGCGGCGACATCGAAGGAGAAGCTGATGTTAGAGTCGTCGAGATCCGACTTGAGATAGCGGGTTTCAAAGCGCGGCCGCCACTTGCGGGCGCGGGCTTGATCGGCGGTGGAGAGATCGGAGAGAGCCAGGCTGATTTCCTTGGCGGCCCGGGTCTTGAAGTGGACCAAGGTATCGGTGCCGCTGCCGCTGAATCCGGAGATTTCCATCTCGGCGGTCTTACCGTCCTTGTTGGTCCATTTCTCGAAGGCCGCGTGGGAAGGGTATAGGCTTGCGAGGAGAAGAAGGGAGGCGAGGGCGGGGCGCTTCATGGACGATCCGGGTGCATAGCGGGCGCTTCCGGCCCGGCAAGCTTCATCCGCGGGAAGGGACGGGAGAATGTCTTTGGAGAGCTTCTAGTCCGCCTCGGCGGCGGGGTCGGTTTCACCACCTTCCGGTGTATTTACCAGCTCCGGGGAGGAAGGGCAGGGTGCGGTGGCTGCCTCATCCCATGACCCTTCCCATGAGAAATATCCTGAGATTGTTATTAGTGCTGATGTTGCCGGTGGGCGCGCTGGCGGCGGATGGTTTCGAAGCGAGCTCCGCCTACTTCGATAGCCAGGGGCGATACACCGTGGAGGTCGACGTGCCACCGGGTTCGCGCCACGCGGTTCTGGAATCACATGTCCAAGGGCCGCCGATGAGGTGGAAGAACTTGGTCGCAGGTGCCTTGGATGGTCGCGCGGCACGGGTGATCTTCCGGGTGCAGGCGGGATTCAGCACGAAGGAGATCCTGCGGGTGAGGACGGGGCCGGAAACGACGGTGCCCGCGGCGCAGTTGAGCGATCCCACGCTCTACACGGTGATCTACGAGAGTGGTCTGGGCGAGCAGGTGAAGCTGGATTTCCTGCGCGACGCCTCGGCCAAGATGCGGGAGTGGGCGTCGCTGCCAAGGGCGGAGTATCAGGCGCGGCTGATCGGATGGGCGCATACCAAGCCGCTGGTGGCGGTGGCGTCGGTGTCGATGCCTGCGGACAATGTGGCGATCCGCTTCACCGACGGCGATGTCTGCGTGCTGCTGAACAAGCAGAGGGATTCCGAAACGCTTGTTCCCGAGTCTGCACCTGCCGGAACCTACCGGACGGACACGGAGCTCTCCCGCAAGTTTGCCGCGGCGGTGGAGATGAGGCGGAGGGAACGTGGGCCGGAGGCACCCTTTACCGAGAGCTTGGGCTTGCCAGCTAGCAACCGGGCGGTGACCGCGCACTCGCTCGAGGCTTTCTTTCCTGACTCCGCACCGACCATCGGGAACTGGCTCGCTTCGTCAGGCTATAGCGTGAAGAAGGTCAGCGGCACGACGGTGGATGAGGTGAAGAGCTGGTTCTCCTCGGGTTCGCTCGGAGTGCTCTTCTGGCATGTGCACGGCTGCTCCTATGAGAAGGATGGCGTGCAGAGCGTGGGGCTGGTCACGCGCCAATTCGCCAGCGTGGCGCTGAGCCAGGGTGCCTACAAGGCGATGCGCGACAGCGGCGAACTGGCGCTGGCGATCGATCGCGGGCAGACGGTGCCCTACTACGTGATCACCCCCACCTTCGTACGGAAGTACATGCGCTTCGCCGCGAATTCGCTGGTGGTTATCGACGCCTGCCATGGCACCAATGCCGAACTGGCCCAGTCCTTCATCGACTCTGGCGCGGGCTCCTACGTCAGTTGGGATTGGGAGTCAGGCAAGCGCAGCGGTGAATCCTGCCGGAAGATCTTCGACCGGATGCTGGGCATGAATCAGGAGGCACCCATCTCCACCGTGAAAGAGCGCTCGTTCTCGCAGCCGATCGTGGAGACGTGGATGTGGCAGCAAGGCTATGAATTCGACCCCAGCCCGAAGTATCCGGGGCAGACTCGCTCGAATGCACAGTTGATCTGGAAGCAACATCCGCTCACGCCGGCCTATGTGCTGAAGCCGACGATTATCCGGATCCTGAATCAGGTGGCAGGGCCGGACCAGCGTTTCAGCGCGCTGATGATCGAAGGCAACTTCGGCGAGGATCCGGGGTCCGGGCAGAGGAGTGTAATCTGGGGCGGGCAAGTCTTGCCGGTGCTGAGATGGGAGGGCGCGGACCGCATTTACGTCCGGGTGCCGAATCCGGCGCCGGTTGGCAGCGTGCAGGTCGTGGTGAGCCGCGGCTTCGTCTACGATGCCTTTAGTAATGAGGTTCCGATCACGGAGTGGACGGTGCCTTTTACCTGGAACTTCAACGAAGCGGGAAGTCTTAGCGAGAAGATGGTAATGAACGTGAAATTCCGCGCGGACTTGCGCGGCGAACGGATCTATCCGGAGGCACCGGTGGTCTATCAGAATACGAGCTTCTGGTGCATCGCCGATTGCACCGGTATGATGAGTGCCGCGGGCACCTATAGTCCGATGGAGGGCGTGACCCTGAGCTATCACGGCGGCTCCACGATGAAGTCCTTCGATCTCGTGAGCGATCACGTGCCGGAGGGACACATGCTGACGAATTCCGGAACCATGAGGGGGAACGGCAGCTTCTCCGCGTTCCATCTGCGTGCCAGCGGCGCCTATGAGCAGACCTACACTTACGTCCTGCCGGATGGAGGAACCTTTTCTCAGACGGTACCTGCCGCGAGCAGTTTCGACGGGGCCTCGTTCTTCGCGCCGCTGCCGAGTTTCAATCCGGCAACCTTCGTGCTGGGCGCGGGGAACAAGACCATCTCGGAGGGAGCCTCATCCTCCACCTTGTCTTGGCCCGCCACCAGTCCGGCAGCCATCCCGACGGCGGAGACGCCGCGCTAAGCCTGCAACATTTCGGGGGAGGGTGCGTATGGGTGGACCGCAATGGTCCGCTCTTTCACCGCCCTCTTTCTTTCGTTTTTTTCCTGCCTGCTCACGGCAGGGGAACTGCGGCTGATTCCTGATCCGCAGGGCACGAATGACCTTCAGCTCAGCGATCTGGGGAACGGAGAGTGGGAAGTGCGGACCACGGGCGCCGATCCCTACCTGCTTCTCAAGACAGATGGCGCCGCATTGGATCTTCGGGCCACGCCGATGCTTTCGCTGGAATACTTCAGTACCACCGGGGTAGGGCGGACCTTGGTATTCCTGGGGCCTGCGATCGATGTGCCACACATGATCACGGTGGACATGGGGCGCCGCGAGGGATGGGGCGAGTTCGCGGTGGATTTGAGAGAAACACTGGAGAGGCCGCAGGGACCGGTGACTTCGATGCGTCTGACACTCGGCCAAGGGCCCGGGGTGGTGGCGCGCTTGAGGAATTTCCGGGCGCGAGAAGCGATAGGGCAGGAGCTTCGTTTGGCGGCCTCTCGCACGGCGCGGCTTGAGGCGGATGCGGCCCATGCGGAGCGTTTGCGGGCTTATTTTTCCAAGGAGTTCCCCGCCCGGATCACGAAGGTAAGTGCTAGTGCCGGAACGATCACGGTGGAAGGGAAGCTGGGGCATGCGGGCCGCGATTGTCAGCTCGCCGAGGTGCCGATGTGGGAGGATGTGACCGCCCTCAAGATCCCCGCGAGCCTGCATGGACTTGATCCGGATGATGCGGGGAATTTCAAAGTGAGCATCTCGCGGGCGGCGGTTGAGGATCGCGAGCCGTTGCTTTCGGGATGGGCCGTGGTGCGGATGAGTGATGGCGTGCCGGAACTGCTCTCGGCGATGCGCTATGTGGAGGACCAGATCCCCCGTGCGGATCTGCCGGCGGCGAAGCCTCGCTCGAAGAAAGGCATCGGCGGTTGCCCCTTCGACCATCCGGACATGCAGGAACTGGGGATCGCGTCCGTCACGCTGAACATTATCTTGAACGAGCTTCTGCATGCCGAGGCCGGCCCGGGGCGCACGCCCCATGTTTTTGCCGGGAGGACCTGGCATACGGAGGACGCGGCGGTGGCACGCTACGACCGGGATATGAAGATCGCGGCGGAGAACGGGTGGATGGTTTCCGCGATCGTGCTGCTGCCACCGGTCCGCAACGCGCCGGAGAACGCTTGGATTCGCGAGGCGGCCCATCCCGAAGCCGATCCGGGCGCGGGCTTCGTACTGCCGGACTTCACCAGCAAGACCGGGGTGAATGCCTACGCGGCGGCGATGAACTTCGTGACCCAGCGCTATAGCCGACCGGACGGACAGTATGGCCGGGTGCACCACTGGATCATGCACAACGAGATCAACAGCGGCTTCTTCTGGGCTAGCGCCGGGCAAAAGACCGATCTCACTTACATGGATCTTTATCAGAAGTCCATGCGCGTGGCCTGTCTGCTGGCGCGACAGTATGATCCGAATGCAAAGCCGCTGATATCGCTGGAGCACTGCTGGGGCCGTCGCGCTGATGTTCGGGGCTATGCGGGGCGGGATCTCATGGAGCACATGGTATCCTTTGGTCATAGGGAAGGGGATTTCCCGTGGGCGATCGCACACCATCCCTACCCACAGGATATCTTCAATCCGCGGACCTGGGAGGATTCGCAGGCGACCTTCGATTTCGCGACGCCCTATCTGACCTACCGGAACATCGAGGTGCTCGACGCTTGGGCGCGGCAGGAGCGGGTGCGCTACCGGGGCCAGCCGCGGGAGATCCAGCTCACCGAGCAGGGGCTCAACTCACCGGACTACTCCGAGAAATCGCTGCGGGACCAAGCGGCGGGTATGGCCTACGCGTGGGAGAAGATCGCGCCCTTGGACACCGTCACCGCCTTTCAATATCATCTCTGGGCGGACGATCGCGGCGAAGGCGGCCTGAGGCTGGGGCTACGGAAATTCGGCGACGATCCCCAGGATTCGCACGGCATCAAGCCGATCTGGCATCTGTACAAGGCCTTGGGGACCGAGGGGGGCGCGGCGGCCTCGCAGCCCTACCTGGAGGTGGTGGGCGCTAAGGCTTGGGATGAGGTGCGATTCCACGGGGAGGTGAAGAAATAGTCACGCGCGACCCTGCGGATCACTTTTCCCCGTCCTTGCGGCTGCTTCGGGGTGTTGCCCGTCCTTGGAGCTTGGCGCAATCGGGTATTGAAAAACCCGGTTTCCGTTGCAGTCTCTCCGCCCCATGTCCGACCGGAAGACACTCGATGAGCGCCAGCAAATGTCCGATATTGATCGGCTCCGCCACTCCTGCGCCCACGTGATGGCGACCGCGATCCTGCGGATCTGGCCGGACGCGCAGTTCGCCTACGGCCCGCCGATCGAAAACGGATTCTACTACGACTTCGAGATGAAGCACCGGATCACCCCGGATGACTTCGAGAAGATCGAGGCGGAGATGAAGAAGGTCGCGAAGGAGAACCAGAAGTTCGAATATCGCGCGATCTCCCGCGAGGAGGCGAAGGCGATGGCAGAGAGCGGCCGCCTCGGCGGGCTCTCCGAGCGCCCGGACAACCCGAGCCGCTTCAAGCTCGACCTGATCGACAAGATTCCGGAAGGCGAGGAGATCTCCTGCTTCCAGAACGGCGAGTTCATCGACCTCTGCGCCGGCCCGCACGTGGGCTACACCTCGAAGTGCAAGAATGTGAAGCTAATGTCCGTGTCCTCGTCCTTCTATCTGGGGGATGAGTCGAAGGGCCAGCTCCAGCGTCTCTACGGCACGGCCTTTGAATCGAAGGAGCTGCTTGAAGAGCACCTTGTGCGTTTGGAGGAAGCGAAGAAGCGCGACCATCGCCGTCTCGGCAAGGAGCTGCACCTTTTCCATATCGACGAAGCGGTGGGGCAGGGGCTCATCCTCTGGAAACCGAAAGGCGGGATGATCCGCCGCGCGCTGCAGGACTTCATCACCCAGGAGCTCGACAAGCAGGGCTACTCGCAGGTCTTCACGCCGCATATCGGCAAGCTGGACCTCTACCGCACCTCCGGCCACTTCCCCTACTATCAGGAGAGCCAGTATCCGCCGATCGCCGAGCGCGACGTGCTGGAGAAGCTCGCCGACGAGGATGCGAGCTGCGCGACCCTTATCAACGGTCTGTCCGACGGCACCTACGAGGGCTACATGCTCAAGCCGATGAACTGCCCGCACCACATCAAGATCTTCGCCAGCGAGCACCGCTCGTACCGCGATCTGCCGGTGCGCTTGGCCGAGTTCGGAACAGTGTATCGCTGGGAGCAATCCGGTGAACTCGGCGGCATGACGCGCGTCCGCGGCTTCACTCAGGACGATGCCCACCTTTTCTGCACGCCGGAGCAGGTGGCACAGGAGCTCATCGGCTGCCTGAGCTTGGTGAAGACGGTGCTGACCACGCTCGGCATGCACGACTATCGCGTGCGCGTCGGACTGCGCGATCCGGATAATAGCAAGTTCACGGGTGATCCCGCGAAGTGGGACCTCGCCGAGGCTGCCTGCCGTGCCGCCGCCGCCACGCTGGGAGCCCCCTTCACGGAGGAGCCGGGCGAAGCCGCTTTCTACGGCCCGAAGATCGACTTCGTGGTGAAGGATGTGATCGGCCGCGATTGGCAGCTCGGCACCGTGCAGGTCGACTACGTCCTGCCGGAGCGCTTCAACCTGAGCTATATCGGTGCTGATAACACCACGCACCGCCCGGTGATGATCCACCGCGCGCCCTTCGGTTCGCTGGAGCGTTTCACGGGGCTGCTCATCGAGCACTTCGAAGGCAAGTTCCCGACTTGGCTTTCGCCGGAGCAGGTTCGTGTGCTGCCTATCTCCGACAAGTTCCTCGACGCCGCGGAAGACGTCGCCACGAAGCTGGCGGAAGCCGGAGTGCGGGTGACGGTCGATCGCTCCTCCGACAAGGTTGGTGCGAAGATCCGCAACACCCGGCTTGAGCGCGTGCCGTATATGCTCGTCCTCGGCGCGAAGGAAGTGGAGGAGGGGACGGTCTCCATCCGCCACCGCGACCGGGAGGATCTCGGGGCCAAGCCGATTGACGAGTTCGTCACGGAGATCAAGGCGGAGATCAAGGAGCGGCGGCTTTAAGGGGACGGGGAGAATGGTGGCCCGCACAGGTCGCTGTGCGGGCGACGCCAGTCCATCCATCCACAGCATGATTATTTCGACCGCGCGGGGAACCGTGCGGTCGTCCTTTCTTCGATCGGTTTCCCGCCCGAAAATCCCGCTTGCCCGGGCGCTCGGGTGTGGGTATATACTCGGCTCAGTCGCCCGCGAAGCTGGATACAGCCACCGCGTCTCATGCGACTTTCCGGCCTAAGTGCCACGTAATGATTTTGTTGGAACGATACTCGAAGAATCTGCGAATCGGCCGCTTTGGCCGCTCACTCGCTTGCGGTCCCGTATGATCCCGGATCCGGACCGACGTTCCACGTACCCCTTCGCAGGCGAAGGCACGGATTTATCGTGCCCGCCTGTGTCGCATCGAACCCACGGAGGACAAAGCCATCGCTAAGCCATCAAAGAATAACTTCAGGGGTCGTCAGCAGCGCGATATGACGCGCGTGAACGACCGGATTCGTGCGCCCAAGGTGCGCGTCGTGCTGTTCAACGGCGACCAGCTCGGAGTGATGAGCTCCCGCGAGGCGCTGGACAAGGCGAAGATGATCGGGCTCGACTTGGTCGAAATCGCCCCGAACGCCGATCCGCCGGTCTGCCGCATCGTGGACTACGGCAAGTACAAGTACGAGCAGTCCAAGCTGAAGAAGGTGAAGTCGAAGAACTCGACCCGCATGAAGGAAGTGAAATTCCGGGTGGGTACGGGAACGCACGACTATAACATCAAGATGGGCCGTGCCGAGGGCTTCCTCGATACGGGCCACAAGGTGCGCATGGTCCTTCAGTTCCGCGGCCGTGAAAACGCGCACAAGGAACTCGGCTTCGTGATGATGAAGCGCATCATCGAGGATTTGAAGCAGATCGCTCACGTCGACCAAGAGCCCCGGCTCAACGGTCGTGCGGTCGGCATGACCCTTTCGCCGCTCCCGCAGCATCAGCGCAAGCGGAAGTTCCACCTCTTCCACGGCGAACTGATGGAAGAAGACGACTTCGAGGACGACGAGGAAGGCGAAGGCTTCGACGAGGACATCACCAATGACGACGCCGCCGAGGTGAAGTCCGAGGCGGATGCTTCCTCCGAGGAAGCTACGGCCGAGAAGGAGTGATCGACCGCGTGAAGGCGGCGAAGCTTTGGCTATTCGACATCGACGGCACCCTGGTGGATACCGGAGGTGCCGGGATGCGGGCCCTGCAGGAAGCGGCCCAGGAGTGCTACGGCGGTGAAGGTCCTCCCCTGGATCTGGCCGGTAACACCGATCTGGGAGTCCTTGCGGGGATTCTCGCTCACTTTGATCTGCCGCATGGCGCGGACGAAGGGGAGCGATTCTTCGCCGCCTACCTGAAGCGTCTGGAATGGAATCTCGCCCATGGCGGTTATGCCGGGCGAGTGCTGCCCGGCGCGGCAGCTTTGCTAGAGGACCTGGAGCGGCGAGATGGCGTGACCGTCGGGCTGCTGACCGGAAACATCGCGGAGGGAGCGGGGGCGAAGATGCGGCACTACGGGCTGGACCGGCATTTCGGTTTCGGGGCCTACGGCTGCGACCACGCCGACCGCAATTTGTTAGGGCCGGTGGCCTTGGAGCGTGCGGCGCTGCATGCGGGAAGGGACTTCTCCCCTGAGGAGACGCTGGTCATCGGCGACACGCCGAAAGACATCGCCTGCGCGAAGGCCATGGGTGCCCGCTGTCTGGCGGTGGCGACCGGGAAATTCAGTGCGGAACAACTCCGTGCCTGTGGGGCGGAGATGGTGGTGCAGGGGCTGGACGATCCGGCGATTTTGCCTGCATTCGGATTGCAGTGACCTAACAGGTCCTTCTTTTGACATCGATTTGACCCGGAGGGATGGCAATCCCTGCGAGGGTGGCGACGTTATGAAAATCCGAACTGCAATTCTCGTCGCGGGTTTCTTCGCCTGCCCCGCGCTGCATGCCCAAGTGCCCGGAGCAGCCCAGCCTACTCCTCCGGCCGCGACACCGGCGGCTGGTGGCGGAGCCGGCACGGCCCCCGCCGCCGATCCTTTCGTTCGCCAGCCTCCCGATGCCCCTCCCGGAGTTGTCGAAGAGGACTGGTCGCCCCGGCATCTCTCGGTTTGTGTCGAGTCCTTCTCGGTCGATCTCGCGGATGCCGCGGAGCTTCACCGCACGATCTCGAACGATCAGGAGCTTTATAAGGTGATCCTCGAGCGTGTCGGCAAGGGCACCGCTACTCAGGAATCCTTCTCGGTGATCTGTGCCCGCTCCGGAGAAAAGTCGGCGGTGGAAAGTGTCTCGGAGATCTCATACCCGACGAAGTATGACCGGCATGTCGACCCGACCTTCGGCAATACGGTCGCGAAAAATGCCGGAGGCGGCCAGACCAAGGAAGTCGTCGCAGCGGCAGATGTTCTCGGGCCGCTGGTCCCGACCGAGTTCAATACCCGGGGAGCCGGAACGATCGTCGAGATCGAGCCGACCTTGGGACAGAACAACGACATCATCGACCTGCGCATCTCCACCGAGATGAGCGCCCAAGTGGACTTCACCAGATGGGGCAAGGGAGATGGGGAGCTTGAAACCCCTGCTTACGAGAACCAGCGCGTGATGATGGCGCTGACGCTGCGTCCGAAGACCCCGATGCTGATGGGGACACCGAGTCGTCCGCCCAAGTCGAAGATCGATCCGGCAGCGGCGAAAAAGGTCTGGTTCTCTTTCGTCACCGTGAATGTTATCAAGGTGTAATGCGGCCTCTTTGGACCACTCTTGTTCCGATGCTCGGCGTCGCCGCCCTGGTGCTCTGGGGCGGTGAACGCTTGGCGCGTCGCAACGTGGAGGAGCGTGTCCCCGCGGACCGCGGGCGGCTTTTCGATTTCTCCGAGTCGATGCGCGTCGAGCTCGAGCGCTTGGAGTCTCTCTATACCGGACATCTCGGGTCGATTGCGTCCTTCGCGCCCTACGACCGGCAGGACCTGCTGGCGAAACGTTGCGAGAACGTGGTGGGGGTTCGCCGCTGCGAGGTATTCTTGAGCGGGCAGAAGAGATTCGAAGCGGAGGGTATGAAGCCACCGGTGGGGCAGGGATATCTCGTCCCGCAGCTTGTCGTGGAAGGCGAGGGGGGCCGGATGTCCTCGCGCAACACGGTGGTCATCCGGAGGGAGGTCTTCGAATCAAGTCACGAGAGCAGCGGCTGGATTCCCGCGCCTGATAACAGGCACCGCGTTTACTGGAAGTGTGTCTCGCCGGGAGAATTGGTATTCGAAGTGATCGATCAGGCGGAGGTGGACTCCCGTCTGCACGAGCACTTCGAGTTTTGGCGGCGGCTGCCCTTTTCACCGCTGAGCGATGCGGGTGAGATGGTGGCGGTGGAAGGGCCGGGACGCAGGGAGTGGGCGACGACTTTGGCGGGACAGCGCACCGGACCTGCGGCGCTGGTGATTCCGCTACGCTCGGCGCTCGGGGAGTGGCAGATTCTGGCTTGGGACCGCTTAAGCACGCGGGCAAGCTATGATGCTGGCACCTTGGCAGCGGCTTGCGGAATCGCCGGTGTTCTCGTTCTAACAGGAGCCTTGTTGCTGGCGCAGCAACGCAATGCGATCCGCTTGGCCGAGGAACGCGTATCCTTCGTGAACCGGGTGTCCCACGAACTGGGAACACCTCTGACGAACATCCTGCTCAATCTCGATCTCGCGAGCCGGTCGATGGAGCTGTGTCCTGTCGAGTCACGACGCCGGCTCGGACTCGTGCATGAGGAAGTGCAGCGCCTCGGCCGCCTCGTCTCGAACGTCCTGACCTTCTCTCGCGGCGAGCGAAAGACGCTCGAGCTGCGCAACACGCCTGCCATTCCGGACGAGGTGATCGCAGGTGTTCTTGAGCAGTTCCTGCCATCGCTGGACCGCCGCAAGGTGAAGGTGGATTGGCAGCGAGGGGCGGGGATTCATACGCGCTTGGACCCTGACGCCCTGGCCCAGATCACGGGCAATCTCATTTCAAATGTGGAGAAGTATGCCAGCGGTGGCGGCTGGATCGGGCTTGAGACCAAGATGGACAAGGATCGCTTGCGCCTCCGCGTGAGCGATCAAGGTCCGGGCATTCCACCGGCACAACGCGAGCGCATCTTCGAAGCTTTCGAGCGCGTGCATCGAGGTGTGAGCGAAGGCTCCAGCGGCACCGGGTTGGGCTTGGCCATCGCGCGGGATCTGGCCCGCCGCATGGGCGGGGATCTCGTGCTCGTTCCCGTTTCCCGGGGTTCTGCTTTCGAACTCGATCTACCCGCAGCTCCGCATCTCTCCTTGGTATCCTCGAACGAATCCGTCGCATGAAGATCCTGCTCGCTGAAGATGACCCGCTGACTTTGGACGCGCTCACGGCCTGCTTCGAGGAGGAGGGCTTCCACACCTTGGCGGCACCGGATGGGAAGCAAGCGCTGGAGCTATGGCGGGAACATCGTCCGCAACTCCTGTGCCTCGACATCATGATGCCGGAGATCGATGGCTTCGAGGTCTGCCGTCGTGTGCGGGCGAAGGATCCCTTGGTCCCCATTCTCTTTCTCTCTGCGAAGAACGAGGAGATCGATGTGGTGGCTGGGCTGGGATTGGGTGCGGACGACTTCATTCGCAAGCCCTTCACCCGAGCCGAGGTCATGGCCCGCATCCGCGCGGCACTGAGACGATCACAGCCCTCGAATGGCAAAGGGCGCTGTATCCGGATGCGGGACTTGAGCGTGTATCCGGATGCCCTGATGGCGGAGCGGGGAGGTCACGAGATCGAGCTGACGCGGCGGGAGGTCTCAATTCTGGAACTGCTGCATCGCCATGCCGGGCTGCCGGTGAGTCGCGACGCCTTCCTCGATGAATGCTGGGGGATGGATTACTTCCCCGACTCGCGAACGCTCGATCAGCACGTGCTGATGCTTCGCAAGAAGATCGAGGCGGATCCAGCGAAGCCCGCCGTCATCGCCACCGTGCGCGGTACGGGCTACCGCTACTCCGAGGTCTGAAGGCCACGAAAAAGGGGAGAGATCCAAGATCCCTCCCCTTTGAAATCGTTTGCTGCGAGTCAGCCCTCTTAGAGCGCGCCGCGCTCGGCGAGCCTGAGCAGACGCTGGTAACGCTTCTCCAGCAATTTCGCGCGGCCCTCGTCTCCCACCTCGCGGTAGTAGCCGACGATCATCTGATAAATGGTCGACTCGGTATTGGCGCGGAACCAATCCTTGCTGCCGGTTTCGACCACACGCTTGAAGGCGAGTTCGATATCGCGGACAGCTTTGCGAGAAACCTCGGTGTCGCCCTTGGAGAAGTTGTAGTAATCCTCCGCCATCATCTTGAAGCCGGTGATGCTGCCGCCGTATTCACGGAGAGCGGTATCGTAGAGGCGGCCGATGTCGCGGGCGGCGGTGGGTTCGCCACGCTTCTTGATGAGATCTCCCTGACGCTTGAGGTTGGTGGCGATGAGATCCTTTTGCTCGCCGGCATCGCGCTCGACGCGGCGGCGCTCGCGCTTCATGGCACGGGCCACTTCATTGCCGTCAGCATAGGGATAGACGTGCTCGTCCTCCGCGCGTGCGGCGAGTGCGGCCATGCGCGGGTTCTCACGGAACTCGCGGCGCATGTCGGCGGCGAACTCACGCCAGACCGCCACGATCTTCGGATCGGCGAAGGTGGAGTAGTCGTCCTGCTGTTGCTGCTCCTCCATCACCTCATAGAGGCGATTCCAGGTTTCCGGGAAGGAGCGGCCCAATTCGTTGGCGAGCTTTGCGGTGGCGAGGGTATCGTTGATCTTGCCGAGCGCGGCGTAGAGATCGGCCAGCCAGAGGTGGCGGTAGACCGACATCGTGATTACCGGGCTCTGGTGGGCGCGGTCGTTCCAGAGCCAGATTTCCTGTTCGCTGATCGAGCCGCCGAGCTGGGCGTTGCCGCCCTCACCCTTTGACACCCCGCCGATGCGACCCACGTTGGTGTCCCATTCATCGGGCTGGGTCTTCACCGCCGCCCAAGCGTGGCCGCCCAGATCGGTTTCACCCGCGAGGATGAGGGCCGGGATGCCGTGGGCGCGCGCGGTATTCACGCAGAAGTAGGATTGGTCACCACAGATGCCGCCCTCTTTCTTGATCTCGGCGAAGCTGTATTCCTCGTAAGGATTCAGGCCCTTCACCGCGCGCTCCATGAGATACTCGATGAGGCCGTAGTTGTTGCCCCAGTTTTTCCGGCTGCCGGAGAGCTTGTCGATGGCCCACTCGAGTTCCGAGGTGGCGACCGGGGCACAGACCACCCAGGTCAGGTCGCGGGCGCTGCTGCGGTGGACGGGCGCGGTCAGCTTCCCCTTCTCATCCTTCTCGATGTACCAGAGGTAGCGGCTGAGCGGATTGACGGTGGATTCCCCCCCGAGCGGTTCGGCGATGGCAACGTCACGATCGAAGACAACGGCGCAGGCCACGGCCAGGTTGAAGAATTTCGGGAACTTGTCGGAGTTCGCGGTCCATGCGTCCTTCAGGAAGACGAGCACCTTCGCGGAGTCGTCCTCGGGACGGATGGTGAGGAGCAATTCCTCCATCGCGGAGGGGTTCTCCATCAACCACTTGAACATCTCCCGGGCATAGGAATCGTGCGAGATCGCTGCGATGTCCGCCTGCGAGAAGCGGTCGAGCATCTGCCAGCGGAGGAAGGCCTTGTAGAAGGGGGCTTCCGCCCACAGCGGATCGAAGCGATTGCGACCTTCCGTGCCGGCCAGCTCCGGCATGGCGGCCGAGAGCGAGCGCTCAAGCAGCCCGCGGTAAGCGTCGTAAGCATTCGACATCATCGTCATGCTCAGCATCTCCGCGTCGCGCTTGAGCGCGGTGTCGCGACCAGCATCGATCCCTGTGAGGAGAAGCGGTTCGGCCTCCTTGAGCGCGGCGATCGCGGGATTCTCCGGATCCGGGCCCTTGGTGGTGCCGGTCATCTGCCCCGGTTCAGCGGCTGCTTCCGCGGCCGCCTGCGTTTTGGCAGCCTCCGCTTGCTTGGCCGTGGCGGCCTCGAAATCGAAAATCTTTTTGGCCTCGGCCTCCGGGCGATCGGCGGGCACGGTGACGGCCTCCATCTGGCCGGTCTCCGCATTCCGCACCATGATCACACGGGTCTTCTTGCTCTCCATCTTCCACCAGACGCCGCCCGCGACCACGGCCATGAAGGCGAAGGCCGCCACGGAACCGGTCGCATTTGCCTGCGCACGGCGGACGAAGCGCGCGGAGGCGCTCAGCGGGCGTGGGCCGGAAGAAACCGGTGCAGGAGTTCTACGTTTTGGCTTCATGATCTGGAGGAGTGCGCAAAGACAGGTTTCGCGCGGAAACCTGCCGAATCCTGTGTCATAACTCCGGAGACGGCAATTCGTTTCTCCCCGGGTGGAAATTCTTCATACAAGCGCCACCCGGCCCCGGATTTATCGGTGCTGAAGCATCATCCATGCAAAAAGCGCGGGATCCTTGTAAGCGGGAATCCAAGACTCGTGGGCCTCCTCCGGATAATAAGTCACCAGCAGCTTCTTGCCACCGGCGTCCAGAATCGCCTTTTCCATTTCTTGGGTCTTCGTCACTGGCACGGCTTGGTCCTTGTCGCCATGGAAGGTCCAGATCGGGATTTTCTTGAGAATCTCCCCCTTGCTGGGATCGCCGCCGCCGCAGATCGGTACCCCGCTGGCGTAGAGCTCGGGCTCCTTGGCGAGGCAGGCCCAGGTGCCGAAGCCGCCCATGCTGATGCCGGTGAGGTGGATGCGCTTGGTATCGACCTTCAGGGTTTTGGCGAGGTGCTTGGTCAAGGCGATGATCTCGTCCGGATTCCACCAGCGGCCCTGCGGGCACTGGGGCGCGGCGAGGATGAAGGGGAACCCATGGCCGTTCATCGCGACCATCGGCGGGCCGTGCTTCTTGATCTGATCGAGATTGTCGCCGCGCTCTCCAGCCCCATGGAGGAAGATGACGAGCGGCAGGCTGCCCTTTGCTGCCGCCTCATAACCTTCCGGGAGGTATTGGAGATAGGAGAGTTTTTCACCCTTGTTCCATTCCAGCGATTCGCGGGACTCGGTGGGGGCGGCGAGGGCGGTGAAGGGAATGAGGAGCAGGGCGAGAAGTCGCATCCGCCTACTCCACGCGGCGGCGGAGAAAAGCCAAGCGGGAACTTGGGCACGCGCGATGCCCCGTGAAGAACTTGCCCGAGAGGCTCCGGGGCTCTAGCTAGCGGGCATGGAGACGATTCGAGCAGGGGTGGCGGGAGCAGGGTCGATGGGGCGCAACCATGCCCGCGTTTACAGCCTGATCCCCGGGGCGCAGCTGTGCGGGGTCTACGACGCGGATTTCGAGCGGGCCAAGGCGGTGGCGGAGGAGTTCGGCACCGTGCCGGTGGCCTCACTGGAGGAGCTGGCGTCGCTGGCGGAGGCGATCAGCGTAGCGGTGCCCACCGTGGCTCATCGCGAGGTTGGCTGCCGGCTGATGGAGCTGGGCTCGGACGTCCTGATGGAGAAGCCGATCGCGCCCTCCGTGGAGGATGCCCGGATCCTGGTGGAGACGGCAAAGCGCGAGGGCAAGATCCTGCAGGTGGGTCATATCGAACGCTTCAATCCGGTGCTGCGGCAGCTTGAGCAGCGCCTGACTCATCCGAAGTTCATAGAGGCGCACCGCCTTTCGCCCTTCCCGAACCGCAGCATCGACATCGGCGTGGTGCTGGACCTGATGATCCACGATCTGGAGATCATCCTGCACTTGGTACGTTCGCCGGTGGAAAGCATCGATGCGGTCGGGGTGCCGGTGCTCATGCCTTCCGAGGATATCGCGAACGCCCGGTTGCGCTTCCGGAATGGCTGCGTGGCGAATGTGACGGCCAGCCGCATCAGTCCGGAGAAGATGCGCAAGATCCGCGTCTTCCAATCGGACTGCTATCTCTCCCTCGATTACCAAGAGCAGGCTGGCCAGATCCATTGGCGCGAGGGGATGTCGATCCAGCGCGGTGAGGTGGAGGTGGAGAAGGACGAGCCCCTGAAGCTCGAGTTGGCCGCCTTCATTGCCAGCGTGGCTCACGGTCACGATCCGGCGGTCACGGGCCAGCAAGGAACGGCGGCACTGGAGTTGGCCTTGGAGATCACCCGGATCATCCACTCCCAAGCTTAAGCCGGCCGGCAAAGAAAAGGGCGAGCGGGATACCGCTCGCCCTTGGAATTGATATTTGCTATCAGTCCTGACTTCAGGGAGTCAGAGGATAGGAGCTTACCACGAAAGCGCGGTTTGCGGGCATGGCCGAGGTATCTTGCGTGAAGATCCGCCAAGTGCCACCCGAATACCAGACTCCGAGAGGGGTATCTTGATAAGTGCTGCTTCCGAAGCCGTACACGTGGGTGACGAAAACAACTGCGTTGGGTTTATCGTTCGTCACGGAGTTGTTGATGATCCCTTGGTTGGCCGAGGTGTTTCCGGCGGTCGTGGTGAAGACGAAAGAATTAGCCACCCCTCCGATCTTCGTTTTTGAAACGTCGGCAATATTAAAACCCACCACCGGCAGGTCGCCGCCATCTTCAGTGTAGACGCTCCATTTGTTGTAATACAGCGGATAGGTGGAGCCGGTGCCGGTGTAATAGGTTCCGATGTTCCTCGGGAGAAGATTGCCCGGGAAATTGAGAACCGGATTTACGATATGCGTGGCAAGCAGCAGCGCATTCGGCTTGTTGAACTGATAAGTGAAAGTGGTGACATTATCCCAGACGGAATCGACCGTGGTTCCCACCCGCTTGCTGGAGGCGGGGATCAGAACATTGAAGCAAGCTCCCGCGGGGATCGCGGCAACGTCTTCGTTCCTGATCTGCCATCGGCCGTTGGCGGGATCGTATTGGACCCCGACGGGGTGGTTGTTATAAACAACACCCGGGCCCAAGCGCTGGGTAAGGATAAGGTTGAGCTTCGGCTTCCCGTTTAGCAGGGGGTGGTCCAGCGTCATCGTGCTTCCGGCGGTATTCACCACGCTGGAAGTAAATTGAAGGGCCTTGGGAGAAGCGGCCTGTGCCGGGGAGCCAAGTGCCAGCAGGGTGATCGCGAGGCTTGCGATTCCGCCGCGGAGAGCGGCTTGGATGAGCGACTTTGTTTTCATGGGAGTACGTTAGGTTTCAAACGCAATTCCACGGTGTTCTGTTTGTTTAGAACGGTCAATCTCTTAGTTAGGGGGAAGGCCTAGTTCGATAAGTATCGAACCGGGCTTCCCCGAAGATAAGGTGATCCGCGTCTAACAACTGACCGAGCCCTTTCCTCAGGGTTGCGGCTTTTGCTTAACCTTGTCGTAATATTCCGCGATCCGCGCTTCCGCATCGTGCTCGATCACCCGGGCGCTATACAAGTCGGAGGCCAAGCTCTTCGCCGCGGCGATTTCCAGGTCGGAGGGGGGGGCTTCAACCTTCGAGGGGAGGCGCAGCTCGAGGTTGGGAACGATCTTCTCCATTCCGGGGGATAAGGCGGGATCGATGATGTTCGAGACCTTCGGCTGCGGGATCACGTCCGGCACCGTACCCTTGTCCAAATAGTCGCGATATTCCACGCGTGTGAGCAGGCCCATTTGCTCCGCGTGTTGATAGGCGCGGAGCATGGTATCGCGGGCGAGCTTCTCGCGTGTGGGATACTCCTCGAACTCGTCGTTGATCGGCTTCTCGCTCTTCTTGTCGCGGCGGAATACCTTGTCGAAGAAGGCGGAGGGCTCCAGGCCGAGCGACTTGGCGCGGTCGATCACGGTGATCCCGCGCAGGAGCACGGTGTGCGCGTTCTCGGTGGTGGGACAGCGGTAGAATGAAGGGTCGGACACGAGTGTCCGCATCTCCGTGGCGAGCGCTTCCTTCTTGGTGTAGCGCCGGTAGTGTTTCGAGGTAAACGAGAACAGGAAGAGGCCGACCATCGCGAAGAGGGCCAGCTTGAGTGTGGTAACAACGCGGGGATCCATCAGGTCCAGATTGATTTCTGTTTCTTAGGCTCTTCCGCGGGAGGTTCGGGGAAGTTCCGCTTTTCGCGGCAATTGAAGAGAGCTTCTTCGCGGGTGATGTAACCGCTTTCGAGGAGCATCGCGATGGTCTGGTCGATCGTGCGCGAGCCGTCCTTGAAGCCGATTTCCATCAAGCCGACGATCTGTTCCAGCTTGCGCTCGCGGATGCAGGCGCGGATGCCGTGGCTGGCGCGTAGCACTTCGGACGCCAGAATGCGGCCATGACCATCGGCCCGCTGCAGCAGGCGCTGGGAAACAATCGCCTCCAGCACGCCGGAGAGCTGGGTGATGATCTGAGGCTGCTGGTCGGGAGGGAAAACGTCCACCAGACGGTCGATCGACTGCGGCGCATCCACGGTGTGGAGCGTGGCGAGCACGAGGTGACCGGTCTCCGCCGCCGTAAGGGCAATGCGGATGGTCTCAAGATCCCGCATTTCGGACACCACGATCACGTCCGGGTCCTGGCGCAGCGCTTGGCGCAGGGCGGTCGGGAAGGCCTTGGTATCCGCTCCCACCTCGCGCTGCTTGATCAGGCAGCTCGAGTGGCTGAAGACGAATTCGATCGGGTCTTCGATCGTCACGATCACCCCGGAGCGGTTCTCCGAGATCCGTTTGATCATCGCGGCAAGCGTGGTCGACTTGCCCGAGCCGGTGATGCCGGTTACGAGTACCAAGCCGCGGCGAAGCTGGCAGATATCGTGCACCACGGCGTGGTGGCCCAGCTCGCCCAAATCCGGGACGTGCTGCGGGATGTAGCGGAAGGCGGCCTCATGGCTGCCGCGGGCGATGTGGACATTGCCACGGAAGCGACCGATGCCCTCGACCTGCAGGGCGTAGTCGAGTTCCCAGCTCTGCTCGAGCGAGGCGCGCTGGGCCTCCGAGAGGGTATCGAGAATCAGTCGGCGGGTGGCCTCCGGATCGAGGATGAAGTCCTCCAGTGGAACCAGATTGCCGCCCACGCGGGCAGCCGGCGGCGCCCAAGCGGAGAGGTGGAGGTCCGAGCCCCCCAATTCGACGGTCTGGCGGAGGTAATCGGTGATTTCGCGGATCTGGCTCACGATGGTGGTATAAGGTATAACTATGAAATGCCGCGCATGGCGCGATCAAAATCCTGCGGCCGGTCCGTCGCGGAGCGGGCGATGACTGGATCGATGATGCCTTGGTTGGTGGCGGCGATCAGATAGCGCAGGAAGGAGCAGCCGACGGACTCATCGGCCTTGTTGAGGTAGTCCTTGATCTCGTCGTAACGGCCCTCCTCGATCCACTTGCGGGTTGCACCCACGTTCTCGAAGTACTCGAGCACGGCCACCACGCCGCCATCGATGCGGGGCAGGAGCTGCTGGGCAATGACCCCGACAAGCTGGTGGGAGAGAAGGCTGGCGGCACCCGCGCTGCCGGAATCGCTGAGGATGCGGTTCAGGCGTTCCATGGCGGTCGGCACGCCTGCCACGCCCGAGCCGTGGAGGGTGGAGATCACCAGGTGACCCGTTTCTGCGGCACGCAGGGCGGTGAAGGCGGATTCCGCATCGCGGATTTCGCCGAAGAGGATGATGTCCGGGTTTTGGCGCAGCGCGGCGCGCAGGGCCACGTTGAAGTTCTCGGTATCCCGCCGCACCTCGCGTTGGGAGAAGAGTGCCCGGTCGTTCTCGAAAAGGTATTCGATCGGGTCCTCGATGGTGACGATGTGCCGCGCCTGATTCCGGTTCACCCACTGCAGGCTGGAGGCGATGGTCGTGGACTTGCCCGAGCCGGTGGGACCGCAGACGATGATCAGACCGGACCGCCGCTGCATCCAGGAGGCGAGCATGTTCCCCGGCAGGCCGAGCTCGTCGAACTCCGGGATGACTTTCTTGATCGGGCGGAGCGCCACGGCTAAGCGTCCCAGCGAGCGATAGAGGTTGGTTCGCAGGCGGCCGATTCCCTCCACAGCGATGCTGGAGTCTCCATCGGTGGTGGTCTCCGGATCGTAGCCGCAGGTCCGCCAGATATCGGCGATGTCCTCGCGGTCGATGGGTCCGCCGTGGGCGATGATGATCTCCCCGTCGCTCCGAACCCGCGGGCGCTCGCCCTCGATCATGAAAACGTCGCTGGCTCCGGCGTTGAAAGCATGCTCCAGCAGGGAGCGGATATCGGGATTCACGTGGGGGATGCTAACAGGAAAAGCCCGGTTCCGGGGAAGGGGAAATACCGTCCCCGCCCCCTTTTCACCGGAGCTTCATGGAATCCGCAAAGAAGCCGCGGGGAGTCCTTAAAGCATGCGGTAACCGCTCAAATCCGGGGTGAAAACGGCCGGATCGATCTTCGGATTGATCTTCGCTTTTGAGAACACGGTCCGGATCCGCGACTTGTCCTCCATCTCCAGATCCAGCGCCCGGAGCTCCTGAGACTTCATGTCGATGTCCAGGAACATCCAGCTCACATGCTTGCGCATCTGCTTGTCCTTGGGGCGCACGGTCAGCTGGTAGATGCCCTCGGTGACCCGGGATTCGACTAATTCGAAGGCATCCTGGAAGCCGGCCAGGTCTTGGAAGGCCTGATTCGAGAGCATCGTGAACTGGCGCGCTTCCGAGGAATCGGCGTCGATCCGCTTGCCGCGCTTCTTGGCGACATCGACCAAGGTCATCGTGCTGCCATCGGAGACGGCCATGGTCTTGACCGGTTGGCCGAGCTCCCAGAGCAGCTTGCCGGGGCGCTCCATGCGCAGGCGTCCGGGTGTGGAAATGGGCTTTTTCAGCGAGGGGAGCTTGCGCTCTTGCACGAAGTCCGCCTCCAGGCTCTTCAGATCCTTCTGCCGGGCGATCCATGCCTCCAGCGGCTTGATGTCCAGCTCGGCCCGGGCAATCGAGATCAGGGAAAAGAGGACCAGCAGTGCTCGCATGGGGGAATAGGAAGCGCGGAAGCGGGGCCTTCCAAGCGCCTTTTCACCGAATATTCGGGATCCGGTGCCAGATGCTCGATGTTCGCCTTTCCAATCCCGCCGCCAGTCTCTTCCCTCCGCGCATGCGGAAATGGTGGCTCTACGGAATGCTGCTCGCGGCGGTGGCCGTGGCGGCATGCGGGCTTTCGCGGCTGCGCTTCGATACGGACATCCTTTCCATGCTGCCGGGCGACCTGCCGGAGGTGAAGGGGCTGAAGGCGCAACATCGGGCCTTTGCCCGGGAGGACGAGGCAATCCTGCTGGTGGAGAGCAATCACGGCGGATCGCCTTCCGAGGCCGCACAGTCGCTGTCCAAGGCGCTCGAGGCATCGGGTGCGGTGAAGAAGGCCCGCTGGCAGCCGCGCTGGCAGGAGGATCCGCAGGGGCTGGCGCAGTTGCTGGCCTATCTTTGGCTGAACGGCGACCCCGCGGAGGCGAAGGCCTTGGCGGAGCGGCTCTCCGCGCAGAACTCGCAGGCGCAGATAGAGGAGGTGCTGGAGAGCATCGCGACTTCGATCGAGGGCCAGGATCTGGCAATGCAAGCGCACGATCCCTTCGGCTTCCTTTCGCATCCCGCGGTGGCGCAGGTGTTGGCATCCTCGGGGGAGGGCAGCGCGGCTTTCGCCAGTGCGGATGGCACCGCCCACCTCATCTTCGTGGATGCTCCGCAAGAGGTGCACGGCTACCGCCAGGCGGGGGAATGGGTGAAGAAGATCCGGGCGGAGTCGGCGGTGTGGGAAACAGGGGAGGGGCAGGGTTTCACGGTGCGGATGACGGGCGAGCCGGTCTTCTCCTCGGAGATCGGTATGGCCATGGAGGAGGATCTCAGCGGCTCAATCGGCCTGACCCTGACTTTGATCGGCCTGCTTTTCTGGTGGATGCAGCGGCGCCTGATGCTGCTGGGCGGGCTGATCGTGACGCTTTGCCTGGTGTTCGCGGTCGCGCTCGGTGTGGCGGGCTGGATCTACGGGGAGCTTAGTATCATGGCGCTGAGCTCGGCGGAGATTCTGATTGGCTTGGCGACGGACTACGGGCTGGTGATCTGTCAGGAGGCCAAGGTGGCCGGGCACAACCGGAAGGAACTGCTGCACGCCAGCGGCAAGCCGGTGCTCTGCGGTGCTGCCACCACCGGGGTGGTCTTCTTGGCTTTGAATCTGGGCGGCCTGCCCGGCATGGCCCAGCTCGGCAGCATCGTGGCCTACGGTTTGGTAGCCGCCGGTGTGCTGATGATCGTGTTCTACCTGCCATGGGTGGCCAAGTTCGGGGTGAACCGGGCTCCTGCCGATGACGAGGCGAAGTGGCTGCCCCGGCGCAGGAAGTCGTGGATTTTCACCGGTGCACTGGTGGCGACCGCCGTGGTCGTGCTGATGGCTCTCGGCCTGCCGGGGCTGATTTACGATTCGAACATCATGCGCCCCCGCAATAGCGTGGCGATGCAGTCCTTCGAACGGATGCGGGAGAAGTTCCCGGATCGGGATTCGCGCTTGCTGCGGGTGATCATCGAGGCGGAACGGGACGAGGAGATGCTGGCCCGGATCCACGAAGCGGAGTCGCGCCTCGAGAAGGGCAAGGCGGAGGGTATTCTGTTAGAAGGCGCGATTCCCCTCGGCTGGTGGCCGGATCCGGACTGGCAGCGGGAAAATGCCGGGGCGCTGCAAGCGCTCTCGAAGGACGGCCCGCGTTTGCTGGCGGAGGCGGATGAGGCCGGATTCACCGAAGAGGGCACGGCCTTGGGGCGACAGGTTTTCGAACTGCTCGGCAAGGCCGTGGGGCAGGCCGGTTCTTTCTATCCCGATTCTCCGGCCGCGCGCGAGATCATGCGGCTCTTCATCCAGCGCGATGAGAAGGGTGGGGGATTGGTGCTTGGTTCGGTAATTCCGGCGGATGAAGTGGGGCCGGACACCGAAGGCTACCCACGACTCCGCGCGTTGAATGGCGATGGTATCTGGCTCAGCGGTTGGAGCCTCTTCAAGCCCGCCATCTCGGGCCTGGTGAAGGATGATACCGCCAAGATGCTGCTGCCGATGGGCGTGCTTCTGGTCGGGATGATGGCCTTCATCTTCCGCCGTTTCCGGGACGTCGCCTTCGCCCTGCTCGCCATGGTGGTCAGCACCGTGGTCATGCTCGCGGTGATGCGGGTTCTGGGGCTGAAGTGGAACTTCATCAACCTGATGGCCACGCCGCTCTTGTTAGGGACGGGCATCGACTATGCGATCCATGTCACGCTCTCGCTCAAGCGCACCGGCATGTGCTTTAAAGAGCTCTGGAACGGCACCGGCAAGGCCCTGCTCTTCTGCGGCGCCTCAAACGTCATCGGCTTCGGCTCGCTCTGCTTTTCGTCCAGCGACGCCTTGGTAAGCCTCGGTCAAGTCGCCGTGATCGGCATTCTCCTCAGCATGGCTGTCTCGATCTTCCTGCTGCCGGGCTGGCATGCTCGCGCCGCGAAGGGCGATCTGGGCGAGGGCTGATCGGGCTTGAATGCAGGCTTTTTGGTGTCAAAGTATCGTCGTGAATGAGAGGATCCAGATTGATCCCCGGATTTGTCACGGGAAGCCCGTGATTCGCGGGACTCGCGTGCTCGTCTCGACCTTGCTGGGAGCGTTGAGTGGAGGAGACTCCCAAGAGTTGGTTTTGGAAGACTATCCTTCGATCACCGCAGGAGATCTCGCAGCCGCCCTTGAGTTCGCAGGACGTCTATCCGACTACCAAACCTCGGGATACGATGCCGTGCATGAGGTTTCTCTTGGATGAGAACTTCCCGAAAGCTGCCATTGGGATCTTGGTGGAATTGGGGCACGACGTCGTCGACTTCCGGGGAACTCCGGACGAGGGAATGGAAGATCAGAAAGTATTCGAGAAAGCTCAAAGCTTGGGGGCCATCCTGCTGACTACCGACCGAGATTTCTTCCATACGATCCCCATCCTCTTCCCTCGGCATGCTGGAATTATAGTAGTCGCCCTAAGGCAGCCGAATCGGGCCGGAATCATTTCCCGGCTCAAGGCGATTCTTGAGCGAATACCTGAAGAGGCTTTTCGCGACCGTGCCTTCCAATTGCGAGACACTACTTGGCTTGCGTTTCCCCCGCTCGATCAGAGCTTATGACACCTCCGCCATCCGCGCCTTTGGCGTGCTCATCGCGGGCTGGGGCAGTTCCTCCGCAGGACGAACGAACATGGTCTCCGCCTCCAGCTTCAGCCAGACACGCATGCCGCCGAAGAGATGGCGCACGGCCTTCATGTTCGGCTCGAAGGGCATGCGAACCAAGTGGCGGTGCTTGAGGTTGTTCTTCCCGTAAGTTCCTGCCGTGAGTCTCTTCCGCGCGATGGTCTCCAGGCGGCGGTTGTAGAAGCGCATCAGCTTCGCGAAGATTGCTCCGCCGGGGCCGTTGTAGGGCATGGTGGAATACTCGCGGTGGGTATCCGCATAGACCGCGCGGACAGGGCCGATGAAGTAGGCGGCGATGTCCATGAGGAAGGCCGCGTGCATCAGGTCGGCATCGCCGAGATACTGATACTTGTTCTTGTAGAGGCCGTGGAACCATCGCTGGTAGGACTGCGGGTAGATCACGTTGTGATGGGCCAGTGCCATCTTCACGCATTCGCCGTTCAAGGCCTTCCCAATGATGTTGTGCGCGCAGTAGGTCGCGTGCGCGCAGTAGTCGAGACCCTGCGAATAAAGCGGATCCATGAAGCCCGCGGCATCTCCCGCGAGCACCCAGCCATCGCCGCACACTTCGGTGGAATAGTAGGGCAGGTGCTTGTAGATGCGGGCGTCGTTTTCGATCGCCACGGCATCGGCGAACATCAGCTTGCCGATCGGATGGTTCAGCAGGTGCTGCTTCACCCGCTCGCCAATCGGGCCTTCGGAAGGCGGCGTGAAAATCCGTTCGTCCCAAGTCACCCCGGCGGAGAAATCACCATTGGAAAGGGGGATGATCCACGACCACCAGCCGCGGCCCATCAGGTGATTGGTGGCGCTGGCACGCGCCACGCTGGGGCCGTCTTTCAAGCTCGGTGCCTTCACCCGCGCCTCATGCGAGTCGAGCGTCATCACGTTGCTGTAGCGCACCCACATCGAGTGCACCGGATGATCGTCGAGCTTGCGCCAGGTGCCTTGCTGGCGGGCGACAAGTGCCGCCTTGCCGGAGCAATCCGCCACCCAGCCGGCGGTGATCGTGCGGGTCTCGCCCGCGTGCTTTAGCGTGACCGAATTCTTACCCGCACCCTTCAGCTCGAAGGATTTGATCGAAGCCGGGCGAAGGATCTCGCAGCCCTCCTTGCCCGCCATCTCCAGCATGTGCTCGTCGAGCAAGGAGCGATCGAGCTGGAAGGTGGGAAAACGGGCCTGCGAGTTCGGCCCGATCTCCGAGCAGCAGTTCGGGCAATCGTTGTCCGGCGTGGTAAACCACATCCGCAGCCCGTGCTTCTGGAAATGCTCGCAGGCGAGGTAGTGGGACAGGCCGAGCACCCGAGTGAGGAAACATCCGGCCACCTCCGAGGTCGATTCGCCGACCTTGCGGTCAAAGGCTTCCGATTTCTCCACAATCAGCACCCGCGTCTGCGGTCGTGCCCGCTTCAGCAGCAGCGCCAGCGCCGAGCCGGAGAAAGCGCCGCCGAAGATGACAACGTCATAGTCGGTGGCGGGCATGGAGGAATCTGGGGCGTGACTTACCATCGGGTGGCTCCGAGCTTAGACGGATCGTTGGACTTGGCAAATGGTGAAAAACCTCCCGGCGAGTTATGCCGGATCCTCGGTGGGCTCTTCCACCGTCGGGGCATCCTCGCGGATGAAAGGCTTTTTATACCAATCGATGCCCTTCTTCACCCATGCCACCGCATCCTCCACCGCCAGATAGGCGGAGGGCACCAGCAGCAACGTGATGAAAGTGCCGAAGAGCATGCCGAAGCCGATCGATACCGCCATGGGATTCAGGAACTGCGCTTCCGGCGATTTGTCAAAGATCGTCGGGATCAGGCCCACGAAAGTGGTAGTCGAGGTCAGGAAGATCGGCCGGAAACGGCGGATGCCGGACTGCACTACGGCATCGAAGAGCGGCACTCCCATCCGGCGGCGCTGGTTGATGAAATCCACCATCACCAGCGAGTCGTTGATTGCCACCCCCGCCAGTGCCAGCAGGCCGAAGATTGAAAGGTAGGACGGCACGATGTCCATGATCATGTGCCCGAAGAGCGCCCCGAGCACCGCGTAAGGGATCGCGATCATCACGAAGACCGGCTGCAGGATCGAGCGGAAGGGGATCGCCAGCAGGATGTAGAGCGCGACCAGCAGGGAGACGCCGAGGATCCAGAAGCGCAGGCCCGTCTCCCGATGCTCCTCGATGTAGCCCTTGAATCGCCAGGTCAGCTCCGGGTGACCTTGCAGGAGCGCATTGATGCGAGGCTCGATCGAGTCGGCAATCGAGGTGATCTCCACCGTTTCATCCACCGGCTTTGCGGCGATGGTGCTGACCTGTGCACCATCCCGGCGGCGGATGTCGGACTGCGCCTTCTCGAAGCGGGCATCGGCCACGGAGCGGAAGGGCGCTGCACCTCCATCCGGGGTCAGCACCCGCATCTCCTCCAGTGTGTGCAGCGACCGGCGCTTCTCCAAGGGCAGCCGCACCATCACGCGCACATCATCCCGCCCGCGCTGGATTCGCTGCGCTTCCTCGCCGAAGAACGCGGCACGGACCTGATTGGCCAGATCCCGCTGCGTGATCCCCAGGGCCTCACCCTCGGGACGGATCGTCACGTGCAGCTCCTCTTTGGAGCGCGAGTCATCGGTCCAGGAATCCTGAATGCCGGGGTAAGATTCCAGCAGAGCGGAGATCTGGTCGGTGATCTCTTCTTTTTCCGCCGTCGCGGGTCCGCGGAGCTCTACTTCCAAGGCTTCGAGCTCGTTGTCGCCGCCGCCGAAACCGCCACCCTGGTCGCCGGAGATCCAGAACTGCTGGGCGTCCTTCATGTCACCCACGAGTTCTTGCCAGCGCTTGGCGATCTCCTTGTTGCGTGGCCCGGGGACCGAGCGCTCGCCGGGATCAAGGATCTCGGCGACGACGAATCCTTGGCGCGCATCCACACGGTTGTCGCCCGCCCAGCCGCCGGTGCTGGTCAGGACGTCTTGGATGATTGACTCGCCGGTGCCGGGGTCGATGAACTCTTTCTTCAGCTGCTCGGCCGCAGCCTTGATGTGCAGGATCCTCTCGTCGGTTACCCGCATCGGGGTATCGCGCGGCATGGTCAGTGCCGCGGTGATCCGGTTGCGATCAATCGAGGGCATGTTCACGAAGCCCAAGCGACCGCTTGTCAGGATCGCCACGCTCACCATCGCCACCGCGGCGAAGATCGCCAGGGTGGTGTAGCGGTTCCGCGTGGCCACCAGGATCAAGGGCTTGTAGATGCGGTCGATCAGCATTTCCAAGCCGTTCGATACCGACTGCTGGAAGCGGTCGAAACGCAGAAAGAAGCGCGGCTCCAGCGTGGTGTTCTTCAGGTGGCAGGGCAGGGCCAGCTTCGTTTCGATCAGCGAGAAGGCGATGGTGGCGATCACCACCGGCGGGATCTGCCGGGCGAAGGTGCCGTAAAAGCCATCGAAGAACATCAACGGCAGGAAAGCGACACTGATTGTGATGGCGCCGAAGGTCACCGGGATGGTCACTTCCTTAGCCCCCTCGATGGCCGCTTCCAGACCACTCTTCCCTTCCTTCAGCTTGGTGAAGACGTTTTCGGACGTGACGATCGCATCGTCTACCACGATGCCCACCGCGATAATGAACCCGAAGATGCTCATCGGGTTCAGGGTCATGCCCATCGCAGCCATCACGATGAAGGCCCCCGCGAAGGAGATGGGAATGCCGAGCACCACCCAGATCGCGATCGATGGCCTCAGGAAAAGCCCGAGAATGATCAGCACCAGTACACTGCCTTGTGCGAGGCTCTCGATCAGGCTGCCGATGCGTCCGCGTAGCTCGATCGAGCTGTCATCCCAGATGCCGAGGTGAATGCCCTGCGGGAAAGATGCCTGCGAATCTTCCGCATACTTCTTCACCCGGTCCGCGATCTTCAGCGCGTCCTCGTGCGGCAAGCGTAGCACCTCGATCAGCAGGGCCGGCTTGCCGTTGTAGCGGATCAGCTTGCGGTTCTCTTCGAAGTCGTCGCTGATCTGCGCCAGATCGCGCATCTTTACTTCCGCACCGTTGGCATTGCGCACCACGATGTTCTCGAAGTCATCGCGGGTGTAGGCTTGGTTCTTCGAGCGGATGACCAGCGAGCCTTCATCCGTCTGGACCTGACCCGCGGGCAGGTCGAGCGAACTGCGGCGGATCGCATTCGTCAGGTCGGAGAAGGTCATCCCGAAGTCGCGGAGCCGCTCCGGGTCCGCCTCGATGCCCACTTCAAAGGGCGAGGCCCCCTGGATCGTCGCTTGCGAAATCCCGGGCAGGCCGGTCAGGTCGTCGCGGATGCGGCGCGCGGCGCTGAGTAGATCCTTCTCATCCATCTCGCCGTAGACGGCGATTTTGATCACATCGAACCACTTCGAGCTGTGGGGGATCTCGTAGCGCGGTGGCTCGGTCTCCTGCGGGAAGGTGGTGATGCCATCGATCAGCGGCTTCACATCCTCCAGTAGTTCCTCGGGCTTGGTGCCCTTGGTCGTGCGGAGCACCACGTTGCCGCGGCCCACGTTGGCCCGGGATTCAATTGTCTCGATCCCCGGGAGATTCTCGACCGCCCTCTCGATCGGGATCACCACTGCCTTCTCCACGTCTTCCGGGCTGCCGCCGCGGTAGTTCACGTCGATCCGCACCTGGTCGAAGTGCATGGTCGGCTGCACCTCCGGCTGGACCTTCTCGACATAGCACCAGACCCCGATCGCGATGATGAGGCCCATCATCAGATTCGAGGCGATGGAATTGGTCGCGAACCAGCGGATCATCGGGGCGGGCGTTTTAGGGAGGGAGGACGATGGCGTCGAGCCCTAGGAGGCCGATTCCGGGACGAAATTCCGGATTTGCTCTTCCCTTGGTTAAGGCAGGGACCGTCGCTCCGCGCGGTCCGGCTGAGGGCGTCCTCGATCCTCCCGCCGTTATCGATCTTCAGCACGGCTCCGCCTGAGTCCGAGCAGGTAAGAGCCATATGAGATGCGATGGGATGGGCTCTGTCCCCGCCGGACCGTGGAGTCGACGACAGGTCTGTTTGATCAAGCGATATGTCAGATGGCTTCTTGTGGGCCAGGCGCCCGCGCATCTGTTGAAGCCGGGCCTTCCCCGGCTAAACGTTGCCGAAGATGCCCGTGGAATCTCCAATTCGGTCCGCCTTCACCCCCATTCGATCGAGGAGCGAGAGGTAGAGATTCGTCATCGGCGTGCCCTTGGGCGCGTCGATCAGGCGGCCCGGCTTCAGCGTGCCGTTGCCCTTGCCCGCCAGGATCACCGGCAGGTCATCATGGTTGTGGCGGTTGCCGTCCGCGATGCCGCCGCCGTAGACGATCATCGAGTGATCGAGCAACGAGCCCTCGCCATCGGGGGTGTCGCGCATCTTCTTCAGGAAGTAGGCGAGTTGCTCCACGTAGAAGCGGTCGATCTTGCCGATGTTCTCCAGCGTCTGCTCGTTGCCGCGGTGGTGGGAAAGCTCGTGGTGGGCGGACAGCACGCCGATCTCCGGGAACACTCGGTTCGAGCCATCGTGCGCCAGCAGGAAGCTCGAAACGCGCGTGGTGTCGGTCTGGAACGCAAGATGCATCAGGTCGAACATCATCCGCATGTGCTCGCCGTAGCCCTCCGGCACGCCGTTCGGGCGCTTGTCTTCCGGCACTTCCTTGCGGAATTTTTCGGCCTTCTCGATCCGCTGCTCCACGTCGCGCACCGCCGTCAGATACTCGTCCATCTTCCCGCGATCGGTTGAGCCGAGGCGGGTCTGGAGCCGCTTTGCATCCGCCATCACGAAGTCGAGGATGCTCTTCCGGTAGGCGCGGCGGCGGGAGTCCTCCGTTTCGTTGCCGGAGCCGAACATCTTCTCGAAGACCAGTCGCGGATCCCGCTCCGCCGGGGCGGGGGTGGTCTCGTTGATCCAGGAGAGATTGAATTGATACGCGCAGGAGTAGCCGGAGTCGCAGTTGCCGGAACTGCGGGCGGGATCGGTGGAAAGCTCCAGCGAGGACAGCCGTGTCTGCTGGCCTACATGGCGGGCGGCGATCTGGTCCACGGACTCGCCCAGCTCCACATCCGCTCCCGCCGTCTTGCGAGCCTGCACGCCGGTCAGGAAGGTCGCATTTGCCCGCGCGTGGTCGCCTGCACCGTCCCCGTTGGCGAAGGCCTTGTCGTGATCCAGCCCGCGCAGCACCGAGAAGTGTTCCCGGAGTTCCGCCAGCGGCTCCAAGGTCTTGGAGATCGTGTAGTCCTTGCCCGAACCTTGCGGCCGCCACAGGTCCAGATTCACCCCGTTCGGGATATAGATGAAGGCCATGCGTGTCGGCGCTCCAGCCGCCCGTGCCGCGCGGGTGGCGGCTTGCAGGGAAGGGAATGCCGGCACCGCCAGCGTGGCGGCGATGCTCTTCAGGAAGGTGCGGCGTGGGGTCATGGCGATGGTGTCAGGCTTTCAGGAATCTCCGCGGCGGTATTGGAAAGGAACGGAATCGATCACCGCGCGCAGCATCGCGCGGGAGTTGCCTCCGGCCTTCTCCGTATCGGATACGATCCGGTCGAGGGCCGGCCTATCATACCATTCCAAGCCGCGCCCGAGGGCATAGGTGAGCATCTTGGTGGCCACGGAGCGGTAGAATTCCGGCCGGTGATCTTCCACCAGCGCTTTCCGCAGGTCATCCACGCCCAGAATCTTACGCCCGCTCATCAGCTCCCCCGCGGTGTCGATCTGCTTGCCGTTCTCCTGATCGCGCCAAGCACCGGCGGCGTCGAAATTCTCCAGTCCGAAGCCGATCGGGTCCATCAGCGCGTGGCAGGAGGCGCAGGAAGGATCCTCGCGATGCTTCTCCAATTGCTCGCGCAGGCTCTGCTGGTTCCCCTTGTGACCCGGCGGTTCAAGCTGCGGCACGTTCGGCGGCGGCGGGGGAGGGGCGGTATCGAGCAGGTTTTCCAGCACATACTTCCCGCGTAGCACCGGGGAAGTCCGTAGCGGATAGGAAGTCAGCAGGTGGAAGGAACCTTGGCCCAGAATCCCGCGCCGGTGGCTGTCCTTCAGCGTGACCTTCTGGAATTTGTCTCCCTTCACATCCGGGATGCCGTAGTAGTTCGCCAGCGTCTCGTTCAGGAAGGTGAAGTCCGCATCCAGCAGTGACTCCATCGGCAGCCCTTCCCGGATGATGTGGCCGAAGAACATCTCGGTCTCGCGCCGCATCGAGTCGCGCACCTTGCCGGTGAACTTCGGGAAGAACTTCTCCGCCGGGCGCGTGGAAGGCATGTCGCGCAGGCGCAGCCATTGTCCGGTGAAGTTTGAAATGAACTGCCGCGAACGATCATCCCCGATCATCCGGTCGATCTCGCTATCCAGGTTCTTCCGCAGTTCCCCGCGGCTCGCCAGCTCCATCAGCTTCTGGTCCGGCATCGTGCTCCAGAAAAAATAGGAGAGCCGTGTCGCCAGGGAATGCTCGTCGATCAGGTGAATCTTCTTCGAGTTGTCCGGCTCCGGTTGAGGCTCCTCGCGGAAGAGGAAGGCAGGGGAGACCAGCATCGCTTCCAGCGCCAGCCGGATGCCTTCTTCCACGCCCTCGCCCTGTTTCTTGGCTAGTGCCACCAGTTGCAGGTAACGCTTTGTTTCGCCCTCCTGCGAGGGTCGGCGGAAGGCCTTGCGGGCGAAGCCGTTCAGCACGCGCAGCGCATAGGCCTCGTCGTTCTCCCCGGCCTCGCGCTTGCCGTAGATTCGTTTGTGGCTCTGCGGCTTCTCAGGCGGAGGGCCATCGAGCGGGCCGGTGATCTTCAGCGCGTTCACCATCAGGTTGCGGTCGCGCTTTTTCGGATCGGGGTGGTCTTCCTGGTAGAAGTCGTTGGTGAAGACCACGCCCATTTCCACCGGCTTCTCGTCGTTGATCTTGAATTCGTGGGTGAACTCCTTCGGCTGCTCCAAGCGGGCATCCACATCCCACTCGCAGATCGTCTCGCCGTTCTCGTGGAATTCCATCTTCGGCGGGCCATCCCCACCCAGCGTGCCGCCGGCTGTCACCGTCACGCGGTAGGTTCCCGCCCGCTGAGGCTTGAAGCTGACCTTCGCCTCGCCCGCCATGAAGAGATAGTGACCTTCCTCGGAGCGGTGTCCGTTGCCTTTCATTTCGCGACCGGCAAAGGCGGCTTCCGGTGGCGGCATTTGGCCGGGATACACCGCCTTGTCCAAGGCCACCCGCGCAGCCTCCAGATAGCGCTCGAGATGGGCAGGGGAGAGGGTCAGCACGTCACCGATATTGTCGAAGCCGTAGCCCGAGTCATCCGGCGGGATCAGGTCCATCACGTTCACGCTGACCCCCAGCAGGTCCCGCAGGGTGTTCTGGTATTCCACCCGGTTGAGCCGCCGCAGCGTGACACGGCCGGGATCGGGGTTCTTCGGGTCGACCGGGAACACCGCGGCATCGATCCAATCGAGAATCTTCTTCCGCTCCTCTGCGCTCGGCTGGTCCTCGTCCAGCGGCGGCATCAGTTGGTGCTTCAGGTGATCCTGGATGCGCTTCCACACATCCCGGTTCGCTTGCATCTCGGCGATGTTGTCGAACTTGTCGATCGCCAGCTCGCCCTTCTTGATACCGTCGCCGTGGCAGTCGTAGCAGTACGTTTCCACCAGCGGCAGCACCTCCTTGTCCCAGCGCACGGAGAGATCCCCTTGGCCCCAAGCGGGGGAAAAGGCGGCGGTCAGGAGCAGAGAGTTGGCGGTTTTCCCCATGGACAGCCCGTTTTACGGCGGTTTTCGCGCCAAACTCACAGGAAAGTAGCGCAACTTTACAAGTTGTATGCAGCTCGCGGCAGGCCCTGCCTGGTGCTCGCCCCTGCCCGCTTGCGCCGCCTGCTAGCCTCCCTCCACATGCCGCTCCCGCCGCTTGAAAGCATCCCTGCCTCCATCGTCTCCCTCGACGACTACGAAGTCTTGGCGCGTGACCGCGTGGAGGATTCGATCTGGGCCTACCTCTCCGGTGCCGCGGCGGATGAAGTCACTCTCCGCGAGAACCGCGCCGGCTTCGAGCGGATCCAACTGCTCCCGCGCATCTTCAGGGTCCTTTCCCAAGCCAGCACCGGGCTCACGCTCTTCGGTCGCCATTACGCCCACCCTGTCTTCATCGCGCCTACCGCCTTTCACGGCATGTTCTATCCCGGCGGGGAAGTGGTTACCATGTTGGGCGCCTCCGCAATGGATGCTTGCATGACGGTCAGCACCCAGGCGGGCATGGCCATCGAGGATATCGCGCGCGGTGCTGCGGTGCCGCCTTGGTTCCAGCTCTACATCCAGCCGGACCGTGCCTTCACTGCCGAACTCGTGAAACGCGTCGAAGCTGCCGGTTGCGCTGCCTTGGTCATTACTGCAGATGCGCCGCTTCACGGCCTCCGCAACCGCGAGCAGCGCGCCGCCTTCCGCGTGCCGCCCGGCCTGGAGCCCGTGAATCTCCGCGGCATGGAACCGGTGCCTCCTGCCGACAGGATCTTTGGCAGCCACCTGCTGGCGAAGGCTCCGACTTGGGAAGATTTGGCTTGGCTGCGCTCTCTAACAAAGCTGCCGCTCGTCCTGAAAGGCGTGCTCGATCCGGCGGATGCCTTGCAAGCGGAAGCCCGAGGCGTGGATGGAATCATCGTCTCCAATCATGGCGGGCGCACGCTGGACACCGTGCCCGCCGCGATTGAAGTGTTGCCCTCGGTCGCGGCTGCCATCGGAGACCGTCTTCCCATTCTCCTCGATGGCGGCATCCGCCGGGGCACCGATGTGCTCAAGGCCTTGGCCTTGGGGGCCAGCGCGGTGATGGTCGGGCGGCCGATCCTCCACGGTCTTGCGGCAGCCGGTGCCACCGGTGTCGCGCATGTCCTCAAGATCCTGCGCACCGAACTCGAGATCGCGATGGCTCTAACGGGTCGTGCCACGCTCGACGAACTCGATCCTTCGGTGATCTTCGCAAAGTAGGCCGGGCCCTCACATCTCCGCCCACTGGCGCAGGAGATTGTGATACACGCCGGTGAGTTGGATCGCCGATTGGTTTGCTGCCGGATGCTCCGGCAGGGCTCCGGAGATCCGCTGGATCGCCAGGTCCAGGTCGTAGAGGATCGAGCGCTGCTCGTCCGAGCGGATCATGCTCTGCACCCAGAAGAAGGAGGACAGTCGGCTGCCGCGTGTCACCGGGGTCACCCGGTGCAGGCTGGTTGCCGGGTAGAGCACCATGTGGCCCGCCGGGAGCTTCACGGACTTGCTGCCGTAGGTGTCCTCGATGATCAGCTCGCCGCCGTCGTAGTCTTCCGGCGGGGTGAAGAAAAGAGTGCAGGAGAGATCGGTGCGGAGGCGGTGACCGGTGCCGGGGATCTGGCGGATGGCCGCATCGATGTGCTGCCCGTAGGTCTGGCCGCCCGAGTAGCGGTTGAACATCGGCGGCAGGAAGTGCAACGGCACCGCCGCCGACATGAAGGTGGGATTCACCGTCAGAGCCCGCATGATCCCTTCGCCGACCTGCCGGGCCACCGGATGCGTCGCGGGGATCTGCATGTTGTCCTTGGCTTTGGAGGCCAGATGCCCCGCCGTCGCCTTGCCGTCCTCCCAGTCCGCATCTTCCAGCATGTTGCGGAACTGGCGCGTTTGTTCCGGAGTCAGGACGTCGGGGATGCACACGATCATGGCGCGCTTCTCTGCCCACTTCAGGCCCCACGGGGTCAAGCGATTTCGCCCGCTCCGGCGCTTTCCCGGGCCTTGGCTAGCGCTCGCTTGCATTTTCTGTTGGAGGGCAAAATTTTCTCTTTGACTTCACGGGGCTAATGAGACGCAGTCGCAACAACTCCTCGCTGCGTGAGTCCATTCGCAGCATTTGCAGCCACTCCAGCCTCATGAAATCCGCCCACGAATCGCTCCGGCTCCGCGCTGAAGGTCTTGCCGTCACTGGCACTCTTCTTGCCGTCGGCCAGCTCGCCGCCCAGACCACCGCCCCTGCCGAGAAAAAGAAGGAAGAGGCCCAGAACAACGAGGAGCTCGCCGAGATCGTCGTGAAGGCGAATGCCGACCGCACCCTCTACAAGCCGGAGAATCTGCAGTCCCCTAAGGTGACCCAGCCGCTGCGCGACGTGGCGAAGACCGTGACGGTCATCCCCGCGGAGGTGATGAAATCGCAGAACGCCAGTAACCTGCGCGACGTGCTGCGCAACGTGCCGGGCATCTCGATGCAGGCCGGAGAAGGTGGCGGCGGCCCCGCCGGTGACAACCTTTCCATCCGCGGCTTCTCGGCCCGCTCGGATATCTTTGTCGATGGCATGCGCGACACCGCCGGCGGCGGTTACAGCCGTGACCCCTTCAACTTCGAGCAAGTCGAAGTGACCAAGGGCCCAAGCTCGACGACCACTGGTCGCGGGTCCACCGGTGGCTCGATCAACATCGTCACCAAGACCCCGCGCCTTGAGGATGCTTACAACTTCAATCTTGGCGGCGGCACCGACGAGTATCTTCGCGGCACCTTCGATCTGAATCAGGGGATCCCGAATCTCAACGGCGTGGCCGTGCGTCTCAATGGCGTCTACCACACCCAGCAGCTCCCCGGCCGCGATTACGTCGAAAACGAACGCTGGGGCATTGCTCCTTCGATCGCCTTCGGCTTGGGCACGGACACGCGCTTCACGCTGAACTACATGCACCTCGATCAGGACAACGTGCCTGATTACGGCATCCCATGGGTTGCGCGCACCAGCACGAATCCGATGCTGCCCCCGGGCATCCCTTACGGGGTCGGCTTCGACAGCTACTACGGCAACCTGAACCGCGACTACGAGAAGACCATCACAGACATCATCACCGGGACCTTCGAGCACGACTTCAGCGAGGATCTCCGTCTCCGCAGCACGCTGCGCTACGGCCACAACGTCCGTGACTCCGTGACCACGGCGCCGCGTTTCGTGAACGTCAATGCCGGCACGACTCTCAACCAGCAGTTCCAGTCCCGCGACCAGACCGATGAGTCCTTCTATAGCCAGACGGACCTGCGCTATGACTTCAACACCGGCTCCGCGGAGCACCAGGTTGTCGCCGGTCTTGAGCTCGGTCGCGAAGACTCGATCAACCACGGCCGTACGGCCTACAATCTCGATGGCACGCCGGCCACCGCCCCGCAGACCGACCTGTGGTTTCCGAATCCCTTCGGCAATCCGAGCCTGGCGATCCGGAATGGCTCCTTCACCGAGACGACTTCGGACATCGTGGGCCTGTATCTCTTCGATACCGTCACCCTCACCAAGCAGTGGGAGATCAACGGCGGTCTCCGTTGGGATTACTACGATACCGATTACACCTCCCGCACGGTCGCTGGCGTCGTCGATCAACTGCAGCGCGATGACTCGATGCTGAGCTATCAGGCGGCGATCACCTACAAGCCGGTGGAAGAGGGCAGCATCTACCTGTCCTACGGCACCTCCTTCAACCCTTCGACGGAGAACCTCACCTACATCGCCGCTCCGACGGGTGGCAACACCACGCGAAGCCTCTTCAACACGGATCCGGAAGAGAACGAAACGATCGAGCTCGGCGCGAAGTGGGAATTCTTCGACGACAAGCTTCTCGTTTCGAGTGCCATCTTCCGCACCGAGAAGACCAACGCCCGCACCACCGATCCGGCTGACCCCAGCGTTGTGACCCTCACCGGCGAGCAGGTGGTGGAAGGCTTCGAACTCGGTGCTACCGGCCAGATCACGGAGAACTGGAGCATCACGGGGGGCTACACCTACCTCTCCAGCGAGGTGAAGGCTTCCGCGGTGACCGCTGAAGTCGGCAGCGAGGTGAGCAACACCCCGGAGCACTCCTTCAGCCTCTGGACCGACTACAAGCTGCCGAAGGGCTTCAATATCGGTGGTGGCGCCCAGTTCGTGGACAGCCGCTTCAACAACAACAACAAGGGAACCCGCCAGACGGCTCCGAGCTTCACCATCTTCAATGCGGTGGCGGGCTATCAGGCGACTGAGAACCTTTCCTTCCAGCTTAACCTCAACAACCTCACCGACGAGGACTACATCGACCGTGTCGGAGGTGGCCACTTCGTCCCGGGTTGGGGACGCTCCGCCGTGTTGAGCGCCTCGATGACATTCTAACTAGCCCGCATATCGGTTGTAGCAATGGAACGGGAAGCGCTGCGCAGCGCTTCCCGTTCCGACTTTCCAAGGATCACGCATGCAAGTCGCCGAGAAGCCGGAACCGACGCTTTCGCCAAGTGCCGCCGCCAAGAAGCGGAAGGCATTTTGGACCAAGCAATTCTATCTCTGGCACTGGGTCAGCAGCGCGATCTGTCTGGCGGCGATGCTGCTCTTCGCGGTCACCGGCATCACCCTGAATCACGCGGGGCAGATCCCGGCGAAGCCGGAGGTGACGGAGAAGAAGCTCATCTTACCAGACAATCTCCGCGGCCTGATCGCGGCGCAGGAAGGCGAAGAAGAAAGGAAAGAAGAGCTTCCCGCCGAGTTGGCGAAGTGGCTGCGCTCCGAGCTCCGCACGCCCATCGCCGGCAAACTTGCCGAATGGTCGGAGTTCGAGATCTATGTGAGCCTCCCGCGCCCCGGTGGCGATGCGTGGATGAGCATCGATCGCGAGAGCGGCGAGGTCGTTCATGAAGTGACCAAGCGCGGTGCGATCTCTTACCTCAATGACCTCCACAAGGGCCGCAACACGGGCCCCGCTTGGTCCTGGTTCATCGATATTTTTTCAGTCGCGAGCGTCATTTTCTGCATCACGGGGTTGATGCTCCTGTGGGTTCACGCGAAGCGCCGCCCGAGCACTTGGCCGATTGTTGCCGCCGGCGTGCTCCTGCCCGTGGTGCTCATCGTGTTCTTCGTTCACTAGCCATTTTTATCATGAGGAAATTCCTGATCGCTCCTTTGTTCGCCGCCACCGCTTTGGCGGGCGATATCTCGCTCACCATCGAGATCCCGCGCCTTGAAGTGGCAGAGTATCATCGCCCCTATGTCGCCGCTTGGGTGGAGAAACCCGATGGCTCAGTCGCCGCCAATCTCGCCGTCTGGTACGATGTCGAGATGAAGGACAAGGAGGGCGAGACTTGGCTCAAGGATATCCGCCAGTGGTGGCGCAAGACCGGTCGCGAACTCAAGCTGCCCGTCGATGGCGTCAGCGGCCCGACTCGCCCCGTCGGAACGCATACGATCACCATTCCCTCGAAGACGACCAATCTCCCGGCGCTGGCCGAGGGCGAATACCGCCTCGTCGTGGAAGCCTCCCGTGAAGTGGGCGGCCGCGAGATGCTGAAGCTGCCCTTCAAATGGGATGGCAAGGCAGCAGCCGAAGCCTCCACCCAGGGCAAGACCGAGCTGGGCAAGATCCAATTCTCCATCAAAGCCGAAACTTCGAACTGAGATCATCATCATGAAGAACATCGCCAAGAATGCCCTCGGGCTCGCCACGCTGCTCGTCCTCGCCGCGCAACCCGCCGCCGCACACCGCTTCTGGATCATCCCTTCCGCTTCCGTCCTCTCCGGGGAGAACCAGTGGGTGACCATCGATGCCGCCATCTCTAACAATCTCTTCTTCGCCAACCACGTCGCCGCCCCGCTGCAGGCGATGACCGTGACCGGACCCGATGGCGAGGCAGTGGAGATTCAGAACGGTAAGGAAGGCAAGGTCCGCACCACCTTCGACATCGAGCTCACCAAGCCCGGCAGCTACCGCATCGCCACCGTGCGCGACATGCTCGCGGCACAGTGGAAGGAAGGCGAGGAAACCAAACGCTGGCGCGGCCCGGCCAAGGACTTCGCCGCCGCCGGCCTCAAGGGCAAGCCGGAGCTGAAGGTCTTCGAGAACAACTCGCGCACCGAAACCGTCGTGACCTCCGGCGCCCCCAGCACCGGCGCGCTCAAGCCGACGGGCAAGGGCCTGGAGCTCGTTATCGGTGAGAATCACCCCACCGATCTCTTCGCTGGCGAGAAGTCCAAGTTTACCCTGCACCTCAATGGCAAGCCTGCCGCCAATGTCGAAGTGACGGTGGTGAAGGGCGACGACCGCTACCGCAACGAAGCGGGCGAAACCAAGATCACCACCAGCGCCGACGGCAGCTTCGAAGTGAGCTGGCCGGAAGCCGGCCGCTACTGGCTGAATGCCACCGTGGAAGGGGAAGGCGGCGAGATCGAAGGCGTGCCCTTCTCGCGCCGTGCTTCCTACACCGCCACCTTCGAGGTGCTGCCGGAGTAAGTTTCCCGGGAGCCAATCATGACCGAAGGCGCGGAGGCTGGAAACGGCCTCCGCGCTTTTTTTGCCTGCAGCAGATCAAGCCATCTGCATCGCCTTCTGCAGCTCCGCCAGACGATGGTCGGCGATCTTCAGCGTCTTGAGGATCTTCTGCTGCTTCTCGGTATACTCCGGATCCAAGGTCGAAGAAGCGGCTCGTTGCGCCACTTCATTCACCGCTTGCTGCAGCGCTCGCGCCGCGGCTGCTTGGAATCGGGAGTCCTCGAAGGGCGCTCCGGGAGACATCTCCGGGTCCATCGACTCGATCAGGAAGTCGGCGAAGAAATGTGGCTGGCACACACGGTAAACGTGCAGGCCCAGCTGGAAGAGATCGCTGGCCAGAGGGCGCAGCGCGGTCACGCCTTGTTGCTCCCAGAAGCGCTCGACGGCCAAGGCTTCTTCGACCGTGTCGGTCGCATCGCCGATCCAGTCCTCCGCGATACCCGGGCCCTTGCGGTTGCTATCGAGCCACGCCACCAGGGCATGGGCGAGAAGGTGGCGTGCCTGCAGCGCCATCTCCGCCGGGGCGGGGTGGCTGCGCTCGTGCTGGGCGATCAGTTCCAGCACCTGGCGCGCGTCGGCAGCAGTGGCCTCGGTGTCATCCGCGGTCTGCAGCGAGTGACGGCCGCGGTTCAGCATCGCATTGCAAAGCGTGAGAAGCTGCTGCGGATTCTGCGGGTTCGAGAGCAGCTTGATGCACTCGTCGAAGCAGCGGCGTGCCTCGGCGGGGTCTTCCACCACCAAGCCGCGGTTGGCCCACGCCAGCGCATAGCGCTGCAGCATGCCGGGGTTCTCCGCATAGGGAAGCTGCTTGAGATGCTCGATCGCCTCGTCGTAGGCGGCCACGGCTTCGGCATCACGCTCGCCCAAGCGATGAAGCACGTCGCCGCGATTCATCAGCCCGGCGGAGAGACCCCAGCGGTAACCCGGATCTTCTTCCAGCGGCAGTTCCTTGCGCAGGGCGATCGCCGCATCGAAGTCTTCCAGTGCGGCCGGGAAGTGCTCAGGGTCACCGGCCGTCAGGCGGCAGATCCCGCGGTTGGTGTGAAGGTTCGCCAACTCGTTTTTGCCGCGCGAAGTCCCGTCATTGATGTCCGCCGGATTGGCCAGCGCGGCATCGTAGAAGGGGATCGCATGGTCCAGCAGGCCATGGTCGCGGTGAATGTTGCCCAGCACCATGCGCGCCAGCACCCGGATCGAGCGGCCGGATGCATCGTCGTGGCTATCGAGAACTTCGATGACATTGTTCAACTCCTCGGTCGCCGTCGCGAAATCCTCCTCGCTGAAAGGCACGGAGGCATCCCGCCATTTGAGGACGGTGGCGAGGGTTTCGGGCAAACCGGCGGTTTGTGCGGTGGAGCGGAAGACTTCGGCCATGTGGTGCGAGGCGGAAGCTTCGCGGGAGAAGGTCGCAGGTCCAGCGGGAATTGGGGCAATCCTCCACGGATTGGAGATTGGAAGATCGCGGATTAGCGATTTTCCTCCCCGCGTGCTCCGTTTCACCGCCATCGAAGACCTCGCGCTCGTCCGCGGACCGCATCATCTGGCGCTCGGGGTGTTCGACGGCGTTCATCTGGGCCATCAGGAAGTCATCGCCAAGGCCCTCGCCGCCCGCGAGCGGGAGGGCGGCACCTGTGGCGTCCTGACCTTCGATCCCTATCCGATCCGCGTGCTCGCCCCGGAAAAGGCCCCGCGCCGCCTGCTCGCCTCTCTCGACCACAAGGCGGAGATCCTCGACCGCATGGGCGTGGATTTCCTCCTCGCGTTGCATTTCGATCTCGATCGCGCCTCTCAGGACGCAGGGGAGTTCGTCCGGGAAATCGCCGCCGCTGGCGTCAAGACGATTGCGGTGGGGGAGGACTGGCGTTTCGGCAAGGGCCGCCAAGGCGACGTGGCCATGCTGAAGGCCATGACAACGGAGTTGGGCTTCGATCTCCAGGCGCTCCCTCCTGTCATGATGGAAGGGGAGCGCATTAGCAGCACCCGCATCCGGCAAGCCGTCCGGGATGGCAGCATGGCGGCGGCCGCCCGCATGCTCGGGCGCCCCTACACCGTGGAGGGGAAAGTCGTGGAGGGCCGGAAGCTCGGCCGCCAGCTTGGCTTCCCCACCGCCAATGTGGAGCGGGGCGAGGAACAGTTTCCCCCGGACGGCGTCTGGGTGGTCCGGGCCAGCACCGGCCCCAAGGTTCTGCAGGGGGTGGCAAACCTCGGGGTGAGGCCCACGGTCGATGGCGAGCAGCGCCTGCTGGAGGTGCACCTCTTCGATTTCGCCGGGGATCTCTATGGCGCTACCCTGGAGGTCGAATTCGTGAGCTTTCTGCGCCCCGAGCAAAAGTTCGCATCCCTTGATGAGTTGAAGGCCCAGATCCGCTCCGACGCCGAGCAGGCAATGTATATACTCCGTGGCGCGGAGCCGGGCATGGCATGAATTTTCCCGGATTTTCCGCTTACCCTGCGGAAAACTGCCCTCTATAGATCGCGGAAACCCCGATGCCGATCTCCGATCGTTACCACGCCATCACATCTCGCGCCCGCCTTTTGGCCATCGCGCCGCTGACCTGTCTCCTGCTCGCGCAACCGCTTGCAGCCCAGACCCGCTCGGCACTTGCGGAAGCCGAATTGCAGCGCCGCGCGAACAACGCGCAGGAAGCTCAGGAACTACTCAAGAAAGGCGACGAGTCTTACGAGGCGGGTCGCTGGAAAGATGCGGTCGCCGCCTACACCGGTGCCCGCGAGTTGCTCCCGGATGCCCCGGCCACGGCCACCCTGCGGGACGCCGCCACCGAGCGCCTCGTCCAAGCCTCCGTGGAGCTTGCCCGCCAGGAGCGCCGCTTCGGCGATGTCGAGGGGGCGAAGGAAACCGTCGCCAAGGTGCTCGATTCCTCGGTCGCTCCCGGGGACACCTCCGCCGCGCAGGTGGAGGACGAGCTCAATGACCCGATCCGCACCAATCCGGCCGCCACGCTCGAGCATGGCAAGGATGTGGAGCAGGTCCGCATGCTTCTCTACAAGGCCGAGGGCTACAAGAATCTCGGCGAATTCCGCAAGGCCGGCCTCACCTTCGAGGATGTCCTCCGCATCGACCCGACCAACAAGGCCGCTCGCCGCGGCATGGAGCAGGTCACCAATATCCGCACCGACTACTACCGGGCCGCGCACGATCACTTCCGCTCGGAGATGTTGGCTGATGTGGACAAGGCTTGGGAGCTTCAGGTCCGTCCCACCATTTCCATTCCGGATGCCATCGGTCCCGCCGACAACGGCGTGGCGGACGAGCGCATGCTGATCTCGAACAAGCTCGACCGTTTGATCCTGCCCTCGGTGGATTTCGAGGGCACCAATATCCAGGAGGCGCTGGACTACCTCCGTGCGCAATCGATCAAGCTGGACACCTTTGAAACCGATCCGGCGCGGAAGGGCGTCAACTTCGTGCTCGATCTGGGTGCCGCGGATTCCGAGGCGGCCAAGGGCGTGATGGCCACACCCATCAACATCTCCCTGCGGAACGTGCCGATGTCGCAGGTTCTCTCTTACATCGGCGAGATCACCCGCACCACTTATGCGCCGCAGCAGTTCGCCGTGGTGGTTCACGCCTTGGGTGCCAAGTCGGCCGAAATGGTCACCCGCACCTACCGCGTGCCGCCGGATTTCCTCAGCAGCGGTGGAGCCGCTGCCGGGGGGGAGGGCGAGCTCGATCCCTTCGCGGAAGACAAGCCCGGCGAGGGCCTGCTCACCAGGAAGATGGATGCGATCACCGTGCTGAAGGGCCTCGGCGTGACCTTTCCTGAAGGTTCGACCGCCGTCTTCAACCCGGGTAACAGCACCCTGCGCGTGATCAACACGATCGATAACCATAGCCTTGTGGAACAGGCGGTGGATCAGGCGCAGAACACCCAGCCGACCATGGTGACGGTTCAGGTGCGGATGATCAAAACCCAGGAGCGCACGCTCAAGGAGCTGGGCTTCGACTGGCTGCTGTCCGACTTCCGCCTCGGTGGTGACGGGTTGACTCCCGGGATCCCCGTCGGCCACTTGAGCGGTGGTACCCAGAACCCGGCGAATCTGGCGGATGTCGCCCTGCCGCCCGGCGAGTATTTCCGCAATGCTCTCACCGCGGGTAACCGCAGTGGCACCGAGGCCATCACCGGCGACGCGATCGACGCGCGCATCCTTCAGCAGCAGCTCGGCTTCGCGCCGGGAGCTGCGCGCGCTCCGGGTGTTCTCTGGGCGAATGGTATTCTCAACAACACGAACCTGACCATGCTCATGCGCGGTCTGGATCAGAAGAAGGGCGTGGATTTCGTGGTCAGCCCTTCCACGGTGACGCGCAGTGGTCAGCAGTCGACCATCGAGATCATCCGCGAGTTCATCTACCCCGAGGAATACGAGCCCCCGGAATTGCCGAATACCGTCGGCGGTGGGGATGATATCATCGATCTGGATACCGGCGATATCTTCACCGAACCTGCTCCCTTGGTGCCGATCACTCCGGCGACTCCGACCTCCTTCACCAAGAGGGACGTGGGCGTGGTGCTGGACGTGCTTCCCACTGTTAGCGGCGATCGCCACTATGTGGATATTGCCCTGAAGCCGAGCCTCACCGACTTTGACGGCTTCATCAACTACGGCACGCCGATCACGAGCGCTGCTCCCGGCGGTATTGCAGGGAACCTCGGCATTACGCCGGCTTCCACGGTCGTGCTGACCAGCAATGAGATCCTGATGCCGGTCTTCTCGGTGATGAAAACCGAGACGAACCTCACCATCCAGGATGGTCATACCCTCGTTATCGGCGGCATGATGGAGTCCCGCGTCCAGGCCTTCGAAGATAAGACCAAGTTCTTCGGGGACATCCCGGTCATCGGTCGCATGTTCCAGAATGAAGGTTACGCGCCGGTCCGCACGGCGATCGTGTTCCTCGTCACCGTGAAGGTGCTGGATCCCTCGGGGGAAACTCCACGCGGTAATTGACCTCCGCTTGATTGGGGTGGAGCTTCGCGCTCCACCTTTTTTTGCCACCCGCCAATGCCATCACCCGACTCGGAACCGGAGAACTATTCCATCGACGACATGATGGACCGCTTGCGGTCGCGAGGCGAGGGAAGTTCTGACGGAGAAGCGCAGCTGGTCACCCGGGAAGACGGGACCCAGGTTTACAAGATGCGGAAGCGCAAGCGCCGCAGCCATCAGCCCAAGAAGGACAAGGAGCGCCGCAAGAAGCAGTTCCGGGTCGTTCAGGTCGTGGCCGCGGTGGGCTTGGTCGCAGTTACCGGTGCCGCCTTCCTGGCATCTTTCCTCTATCTCAACAGCGGCTCTTACAAGGACTCGGTCGTCGAGCGCATCGGTATCTGGACTGGGGCGGAGCCGAAGGTGACGGAACTCCGCTTGACCCCGGTGACCGCCGCGGCTTCCACACTCGAGTTGACGTGGCCGGAGGGTTCCATGCTCGGAAACCTGAAGTTTGGGCCCATCACCGGCGATCTGCAGACAGGCCCGCTCTTCGCGGGCAAGTGGAAAGGTAACGAGCTGCATGCGGCCCACGGCACACTCGTGCTGAAGAAGCCCGTGAAGGGTGGTGCGGCGGTGGCGTCCCGCCCCGCGGGAGCTGAATCGCCCTTCCAGTTCCGCTACCGTAGCAGCAAGTTCTCGGTGCTGGCGGGTGATCCTTCGAAGCCGGCCCTGTTCACGCGCGATGGAGAGGCATCCTTGCTCATGCTGCCGAATGCCGAATCGGCGAATTTCCAAATCGAGGGCGGCTCTCTCCAGATCGCTGGCTGGGGTGAGTTCGGCCTGAACTTCGCCTCGCTCCAGTTCGAGAAGGATACGATGCGGGTCGGCGGCCTGCGCCTTGCTCCTGTGATTGGAGACAAGGGCGAGCTCCGGATCGACAATCCGGGTGCCAAACCTTTCGATCTCGATGGCGGTGCCAATGAACTTGGCGTGAGATTGTTCCAAATGCCCGTGAGTGCTTTGCTCGGGCCATCGTTCGGCTCCTGGCTCACGATGACGGTGGAGACCCCGGAGAATGCGGAGGGCGGCAAGCTTTCACTCCGGCTCGGGGATGATCCGGAGTTATTTCTGCGCGTTCCCTTCCAAGCCCTTTCCACCACCGATACTTCGGCCTCCGCTCTGCCCATGTTCGAGGTGCTCGCTACCCACCTTCAGGAGCCGTGGTATCAGAGCCCGCGCTTTGAAGTGGAGGCGAAGGGCACCGTGGTGAAGACCGGCCAAGGGTCCGGCCTTGAAGATCTCAAGCTGGAGGCCCGCGGTCGTCTGGCACTCACGGGCAAGGTTTTCGCGAAGCCCGATGGAAGCTTGGATGGCACCTTGGAGGTAGGCCTTCCTGCCTCGGGCATGGGGAATGCAAGTTCTGAGCTCCGCTCCGTGTTCTCCCGGAAGGCGGGTGGCTGGCTCTGGGCCAGTGTCAAGATCAGCGGGAACTCCCGTAATCCCCAGGACAATCTGGAAACCCTGCTCGGCTCCTCCGCCGCGGCGGTTTCCCCTGCGAAGGGCGGCAACGACGCCTTGGAAGACGCCTTCAAGGAGCTCACCACTCCCGTCGCGAAGTAAGGAGGGAGGGGATACCGCTTGGCATCCCCCCGCTCGAGTTCTTGTCAGTCGTCCGTCACGCGGAAGTAGCAGCGCGTATCGGTGAAGCGGTCGATCGATACCAACTCCTCATGGCTGCTTCCGCTGGCGACCACCGTGCGGATGTCGGTCCATGAGCTCAGGCCCGTGCTGCGCTGGATCTTGTAGGCGCGCCCGGGCACGGACTTCCAACGGAAGCGCATCTGGTCGCTCTCCATCTCGCAGCTTTCGAGCTCGATCTTCTCGGCCGGGAGCACGCTGAAGAGGAAGCGGTTCGAGACCTCGGTGTAGGAGTCGTTCGTGAACATCGCCACGAAGTAATCGCCGGGCGGAAGATCCGGGAGTTGGAAAGTCACGCTGCCGGAACTCGCCCCGGCGAAGTAGAGGTAGGCTGTTAGAATATCCACCCCGGGCACATCGCCTTGCTTGAAGAGGCCGATCCAATCTTTCGGAATACCCGGACCGTTGCTGAAGTTCACGCTGAAGTCCTCGCCCGCCGGCACCGTGGCGGATGCCATGCTCACCGTGGTGATCTGCGTACCTACGGAGAATCGCACCCGGTCGGCGATTTCCTGGTAGCCGTCGTTCAAGCAGAAGGTGGCATAGTAATAACCCTTCGGCAGGTTGGCGAAGGTCCTTGTCCCCGCGGCCGTGGTGGCATAGCCCCACTGCACGGAAGGAGTGGCCGCCCCGGGATTCTGGTCGACCCGGTAAACGCCAATCCAATCCTTCGCCCCGGCAGGAGCATTCGCGAAGTCGACGGAGACTGTCTCCCCTTCGTCGTAGGCTTGCTCGGATGGTGTGAGCGTCACCTTGTTCCCGACATAGAAAGACACGCGGGGAGCAACCTCGGTGTAGCCGTCGTTGGTGAAGAAGGCGGCGAACCATTCGCCCACCGGCAGGTTGTAGTTCAGGTTCCGCGTCCCGTTCACCGGATTCGCGGCATCCACATAGCTCCACGTGGTGGAGGTGCTCGTGCCCGTGCCGCTGCCCGGGGTCTGGCCTTTCCGATAGATGCCGATCCAGTCCTTCGGCAGGCCGGGTCCGTTCTCGTAGGTGACTAGGATGTCCTCGTTCACGGGATAGACCGTCTTGGCCAGCTTGATTGCCGTAGGCCCGCCGGTGCTGCCTTCCACGGTGAAGCTCACCGCATCCGACCATGGCGACCACATCGCATTGGCGTCACGATGGCGCACGCGTGCGTGATAGCTGCCGTTGAAAAGGCCCGCCGCGGCGTTGTATCGCAGAATGTCGATCCCGGCGTGGATGTTCACAGGCTCATAGAGCGGTGCCCCGGTATCGCCGTAGAGATTCTCCACATCGCGGATGCGGTCGATCTTCAGGTTGGTGAAGCCGTTGTCCGCGGCGACCTGGAACCAGGTGCTGTTGATCGCCTCGCCGCTGGCCGTCTGATAGGGCGAACTGACAAGCTCGAGCGGCAGCGTTACGGGACCCGTGAACGTGTTCGTGAGCGAGGGCTTCTGGGGTGCGGGCAGGCCGAGCTTGCGGTGAAAGCTGTCGATGACCCGGCTGTTGTAGTTCCAGCGCGTGGCGGCGGGGAGCTTCACGTTCGCTTCCGCATAGCAGGTGGCCTGCATGGTCTGCGCCGCGAGGTCGAAGTCGAGCAGCTGCCAGGCCCAGTGGGCGATGGTCTTCTGCACGTCGTCGAAGTCGATCTCGGAAGACTGCCCCCAGTACTGATCCCAGGCCGTGCCGCCGGAGATGATGTGATAGATCGGCCACTCGCGGGTCTGGCCGCGGGCGTAAAGGTGGTGATGCGCGCCGATGTTCAGCACATGCTTCGGCGTTTCCGCCAGCATCGGCATGATCTCGCTGCGGAACCATCCCGAGATGTCTCCCACGTACTGCTCGGCCTGATAGGGGCGGTGCACCACGCTTACACACAGGTCCGTGCTCGCATCGGTCTTCAGCGCATCCACCAACGAGCGCAGCCATTGCTTCTGGGTATTGCCGGTATGCTCGCTGCTGGAATGAATGAACGCGACGTTCGCGAGCTGGTAGGCATAGTACTTCTCGCCCTCCGGTCCCGGCAGGTTCGCGTAGCTGATGTCGTCGTAGCGGAAGATCCGGCTGTAGAGCGAGAGACTGCTGTCGTAGTAGGTCTCGTGGTTCCCGACCGTGGTCATGATCGGGATGTTCGGCGAGATCAGCCCGCACTGCTTGAAGTGAAGGTTGCGGTAGTGGTCCAGCGTGCCGACGTCCACTTGGTCGCCCGGCATCAGGATGAAGTCGATGACCTCCTCGATCGGCAGGCCATAGTCGGCTTCGATCTTCGCCTTCGCGCAGGCGATGAGCTTTTCATAGCGATTCTCGGCAATGATCTGGTTGTCGCCCATCACCAGCACCCGCAGTTTGCCCGTCTTCGTTCCCGCGGGCGGAGGCGTACGGAAGCGGAAGGTGGCCGAAACCGTGCTGCCGTTGCGGACACGATAGTAGTAGTAGCTCGAAGGGCTGAGTCCGGTGATCCGCCCGGCGTGGTAGTGGTAGCCGCTGCCCAGCACGTCGAGCTGGGCGGTGATCGTATTGCTCAGGTTGCCTGCGGATGTGCCCCATTCGATCTGGCCTTCCGGCGCATTGTCGGAGAACCACGACACCCACATGGAGTCCGGGCGTGGGGTCTGGAGATAGGGGCGGATCCCGGCGGGAATGCCGGTGTAGCCTTCGGGCAGGGCGATGCCGCGCGCGGCCAGGCCGATGCCACCGAAGGCCGAGAGTCGTAGGAAGTCGGAACGCTTCATGGAGGCTCTCATGCTGGGGAGTGGACCCTCTCCCGCGTAACGGGCATTTTCGACAGGAAGGGCAGGAATATCGCCGCCCTTTTAAACGAAAAAGAGCCCGCCGGAGTGGCGGGCTCTTGGAGTTCGGGATTCTCGCTGCGAAGCGCTTTAGAAGCGCAGGCGGTAGAAGTGTCGTGGGCCGTCTGCCGGCAGGTAAGGGGATACCGCCGCCGGGACATCCTGCCAGCCGCCGAGGTTATCGGACTGCTGCAGAACCCCGTTCGACCACTCCAGGGTGATCACCCCGCCGGGCTTGGTGATCGTCAGGGGCACGGGACCGATGCTGGCGAGGAAGTGATTCCGCACCTGCGCTTCGCTCAGCGCCTTGTTGTAGATCGCGGCGTCGGTGATGCCGCCGGTGAAGTTCCGTTGGGCAATGGCGTCCGAGTTGGGGAAGCCAGGGCCGTTCTTCCAGCGCCCACGTGCACCGATCGCCCAGTTGGCATTTGCCACCGTCGTCGGGCCCGTCGCATCGGCTCCGGTCGCTAGGACGCTACCATTGCGATACAGTGTCCAGGTCCCCGCATTCCATGTGCCCGCGAGATGGACCCAGGCACCCGTGCCGAGGTCCTCTGCCGGCACGGTCGCAGTCGCCTTCCCGCCGGTGCCACCCACCTCGTAGTTGCCGCTCTCGATTCGTAGGAATATCTCGCCGGAGAAGGTGTCATTGCCTCCGTGACCGATGATCACGTTAGACGGGTTAATCTGAAATCCCGGCTGCACCCACGCTTCCAAGGTGATCGGACCCGCGAAGTTCAGTCCGCTCGGGTTGCCCAGTTCCACGTAGGTATTGGCGCCGCGGAACGCGCTCGCACTGTTGTTCGCCTCGAAGCCCTTGTAAGCCGGTGCACTCGGGCCCGGGGTCTGCGCGGGGGAGTTTACCAACGTGCCCGCTGCCGCAGAGCCCAGTGTGCCGAGGTTGGCGGAGGGTGCCTTGGCCGCCTCGTTCATCCGGAAGTAGCCTACCGGCGCATCCGAGGCGATCAACGTGGCATAGGGAGTCGCCGGGGACGCGTTGATCCCGTTGGCATGGTGGGCGCTGATCAGGGAAGCGGACAGCACCTTGTCGTAGAAAGCCACCTCGTCGATATCACCGTCGAAGGGGTTCTCGGTGCCGTTCGAGAATCCGCCGATGGACGGCACGATGTCGGTCTCGGGTGGATTGGGGGCGTAAGCGCCCAAGCTGGTCACTTGGCTGCCGGCGAGGACGCCGTTGATGTAGAAGGACGCCGTCTGGGTGGCCGAGTTGAAGGTCACCGCGAGGTGCTGCCATTGGCCGATGGTATAAGATCCCGGTACTGCGCCGGAACCGGCTGCGGTGGTGAGGTTGATCGTCGCATTGTTGCCGACTCCCGTGTAGAGACGCAGGTTCCAGCCGTAGCCACCGGGATGACCGGCGGGCGCCGTGGATGAGCCGCGCTGCCAGAGCACCCAGCCGGTCCGGGTTCCTCCCGGGTTGTGGTTCTTCAACAAGCATTGCGCGTTGGCGCGTCCCTCCGCGCTCGGCTTGACCCAACCTTCCCAGGTGAAGTTCGCGGTGTTGTATTCCGCCTTGGCAGGCAGCACGGTCGGATAACCGCCGTCGTTCGAGGTCTTATCGATGCTGTCGTAGCGCATCGCGGTATCGCCGCCCGCTGCCAGCGCGCCCGGCACCGAATGGGTCACCCCCGGGAAGTGAATGCCATGACCGCGCGGCGCGATCGTCCCTTGGTTCAGAGCTACCGCCCGGCCCGCATCGTATTCGTCCATCCGGTGCTGCATAATCGCACCGTCACCCCGTACCAGGGAGTCATACGACTCCGCCGGGATCGCATCCAAGCCAGCTTGATAGTGTTCCTGTACCTGCGTTGCGGTGAGCGCGGACGGATAGTAGGCGACTTCGTCGATATCGCCGGTGAAGGGGTTTCCGCCGACCGGGTCGGAGTAGGCTCCGAATCCCATCGGGGTGGAGTTGTTCGGCATGTAGGTCCCCGCGGAGGAGGTGGTCCCGTTGCCATCGACATACAGCGTGGCCGTGCTGCCGTTCCACACCAGCACCACGTGCGACCAATCGCCCGTGGTATAGGTGCCTCCCGTCACATCGATGGAAACACCGCTTCCCGATCCGCTATACATCCGGAAGTTCCAGCCTTGCTGGCGGCTCGTGTCGTTGGTCGAAGCGCGCTGGAAGAAGACCCAGCCTTGGCGGTTGCCGTCGGTCTTGCGGTTGGAGAGCGGTGCTTGGCCCACCGCAATGTTCTCTTCCACCGTCGGGCGCAGCCATGCTTCGATCGTGAAGGGTTGGTTCGCCGCCGGGTTCAGCGCCGCGTTGTTCGGGACCGTGGTGATCGAGGACAGCGTGTTGCTCACCGTGCTGCCTTGGAAGAAGGAGGCCGGGTTGCCGCCCGCACTGATGGCTCCTGTCACATGGTGCTGCACGAAGCGGTGCACGCCGTTCAGTGCGGCACCCGCAGTGCCTTGGTTGATCGCCACATCGGTGGGCACGGCTTCACCGAGACCATGAAAAGCGAGCGGACCGTCCGCGAGAACGGCGGAGGAGTAGCTCTGCGCGTAGACGCAGAGGGGGGCGCAGCCGAGGAGGCCGGCCAGGAGGGCAGGGCTTGGATTCATAGGGCTTGAGTTGAAACAAAACGATACGGGGTATCTCTTTCTTACGGGTCAAGCCATCACTTCGTTTAGCCTGTCCCCCAAAGATGCGAGTGAACAATTTGTAAGATTCGCCACCCTCGGGCAGGGGATGCCTGCTTGCCACCGCCGCCGCGGCTTGTCATTCCATGCGGAGAACACGTGACCGAGCCCGCCATCGTACGCCGCAGCGTCGCCATCCGCCATCCGGTATGGTCCTCCTTTGGCCCCTTGGTCACGGCCGGGGTGGTGGACTTCATGCGCGGCCATGAAATGTGGCGCCTCGTCACCGGGAACCGCTCTTATGGCGAGATGGAAGCGGTTGAGATCGACCGTGGCTGGCATGGCGACGGGCTGATCCTTTTCCGCGCCAGCGAGGAAGAACTCGCCGCCTACCGCCAACGCGGGCAAGCCGTCGTGCTCACCAGCACGGAAGGTCCCGACCTCGGTTTCCCCCGCGTCATTCCGGACAATGCGATGATCGGTCGCATGGCTGCGGAGCACTTGATCGAGTGCTCCGTGCCGCACTTCGCCTTCCTCGCCCGCGGCGAGACCTTCTACCGCGAAGCGGAGTTTGCCCCCGGCCTGCGCCGCTACGCCCGCGAGCGCTTGGCCGGCTATCGCGCCCGGCTCGCGGAGTATGCCTTGGAACCCTCGGTGCATTACCTGAAGGGCCGCCCGCTTTGGAAGGAGCAGACATGGCGCGAGGTGGAGACGGAGGTGATGGCCTTCCTCGATCTCCTGCCCAAGCCCTGCGGCCTCTTCGTCGCGGATGATTCGCTCGGCGCCGTTGCCTTGCGCGCGGCGGATCGCCTCGGCCTCCTCGTCCCGGCCGAACTCGCCGTCATCGGCTTCGGAGACGACCCCGCCTACTGCTTCTCCACCTTCCCCGCGCTCAGCAGCATTCCCTATCCCGGCCGCGAGGTCGGTCGCATCGCCGCCGAGCTGCTCTGGCGGCAGATGAAGGGGGAGTCCGTCACTTCAGGCCGCACCGAGATCCCGCTGCAGGACACGATTCTGCGCGAGTCCAGCGACACGCTCGCCATCGCCGATCCTGACATCCGCGAACTCGTGCGCCTGATCCGCCTCCGCGCCCCGCACGATGCCCTTCAAGTCTCCGAGCTCGCCGAACTCAGCACGCTCTCGATGACCACCATCAAGTCGCGCTTCTCTAGCCTCCTCGGCCACGGCCCCAAGCAAGAGATCCAGCGCGTGCGCCTCCGCCATCTCCAGCGTCTGCTCGCGGATTCCTCGCTCAGCCTCGCCGAGATCGCCCGCCGCATGAAGTTCGGCTCCGCCCATGAGCTCAGCCGCTTCTTTCTCACCGAGACCGGCCAGCGCCCCAGCGACTATCGCGAGAAGCTCACGCTTTCCTCACCGCGCACCGGGACCAAGACCGTCATCTTTGACATGGACGGCACCCTCTTCGATACCGAGCCGCTCTACTGCGAAGCCTTCCGCGCCGCCTTCGCGAAACAGGGCGGCACCCTCGACCGCGAGGAGTACTTCCGCGAACTCATGGGCCGTTCAAACCTCAGCATCGAGACCTACCTCGCGGCCAAAGCCACCGGCAGCTTCGATGCTGCCCGCTTCTCCAGGGAATGGCGCCGCGAATGGAAGTCCATCCTCGCTGCCGAGCGTCTCGAAGTCCTCCCCGGCGTGAAGGAGCTTCTCGAAATGCTCGTCGAGCAAGGCGTCCGCATCGGTCTCGCCAGCTCCAGCGACCGCGAGGATATCGAGCTCAGTCTCGAAGCCGCCGGCCTCGGTAGCTACTTCCCGATCAAGGCGGGCGGCGACGAAGTGAAAGCCGGCAAGCCCGCCCCCGACGTCTATCTACTCGCTTGCCAGCGCCTCGGCGTCGAGCCCGCCACCTGCATCGCCATCGAGGACAGCCGCCATGGCAAGGCCGCCGCCCTCGCCGCCGGCATGGATGTCGTATGGGTTACCGGATTGCCAGACGCTCCCGAATCCCGGGTGCGGAAAGTAAAAACCCTCGCCGGTCTCGGCGAGGGTGATTGGAAAAAACTCTTGGGAAGTACGATGGATCTCAGAGTTCTTTGATCCGGATGTTCCGCCAGCGCACCTTGCAGGACTTGCCCGAGTGCACCTGCAGAGCGAAAAACCCTTCCGGGGTGAACTCCTTTGCCTCGTCGGTGTAGTCCACGCGTTCCTTGCCGTTCAGCCAGATCTGGATGTGCTTGCCCTTGCAGACGATGCGCACCTCGTTCCAGTCGTCCCACTTCGTCAGATCCTGCCCCTGCTTGGTAAAGTCGGCCTGCGCCTTCTTGTCCTCCTCGGTGTCCTTGTCGCCCTTCTTCGGCTCCAGCCAGCCGCGGCGCGCTTCATCGTAGAGGCCCGCCGTCCAGGCCCGGCCCTTGCCGTTGTCGTGTTCGCACTGGTAGCCGTACACCCGGCCGTCATTGCCCTCCTTCTGCAGCCCGCGGAACATCATCCCGGAGTTGCCGCTCAGGTCGTCGAACTTCATTTCGAAGCGGAAGTCGAAATCTTTGTACGTCTTCTCCGTCCGCAGGAAGGTGTTCGACTTCACGTTCTCGCCGAAGCCGACGATCGCGCCATCCTCGATCTTATATTCGCCGTTGCCGTTCACCCGCTTCCAACCGCTCAGGTCCTTGCCGTTGAAAAGTTCGGTGAAACCCGCCTCGACCGCATGGGCGAGGGGAGTCGCGAAAAGCAGGGTGCAAATCAGGGTTTTGAACTTCATAAATTTGTCAGACAACTTTTTTCATGCCGACGCCACCGCGCAAGCCTGAAATCCCAGACGCGCGGCTTCACTGGTAACTTTCATCCGGCCTCATACGGATTCCCGGATTGCGTGAATGCCCGTAAGTTCTTCGCCACCTACCTTTTCCTTGCGGCATGCGGCGTACCTGCTAGCTTCCGCGGCAATTACTGGGAAAAGGTATGGTAGGGCATCTTGACCATCCAGTCCTCGTCCTCAACCGGTTTTGGCAACCGGTGCATACCTGCTCCGTCAGACGCGCGCTCAAGCTTTTGTTCTTGGGGCACGCCCAGGTGGTGCAGACTGAAGGCGAGGATCGTTTCAGAACTCACGACCTTGGTTCGTGGGTAGAGCATTCGTCGCGAGAAATCATGGCGGAAATGATCCATACCGTGCGCCTCGCGCTGCGTGTGCCGAAGATCATCGTCCTCGGCCTCTACGAAAAGCTGCCCCGCATGGAGGTTCGCTTCACCCGCCGGAATGTCTTCCTGCGCGACAAGCACACCTGCCAGTACTGTGCCAAAATCTTCACCGAGGCGGAACTCAATCTCGATCACGTGATGCCGCGCGACAAAGGCGGGCGCACCACGTGGGAAAACATTGTCACCTCCTGCATCCGCTGCAATACGCGCAAGGCGAACAAGCTTCCGCACGAGGCGAACATGCATCCGCTGCGCAAGCCCGCCGCCCCGCGCTGGCGCCCTATGTTCGGGCTCCGGGAAAACGCGCACTCGGACGAGAGTTGGACCCACTTCATTGATCCGGATCCGGCGGGGGTGAGACTGTCGGCCTAGGCTTGATGCCGTTAAGGGCACGTTCTCGGAGAGCAATCCATATGCTCTTAAGCCCCGGTAGGGGCGACATAGATTAGCCGGTGGCGTGAGCCACCGGTATCCCGGGGGGCGGCAACCGAGTCCCGGCAGGGACGACACGGAGCCGATGACCCAGCGTCCACGTTCATCCCATACCGCTCGCACGCTTTGCCCACCGGATGAAGCAGCTCCGGTGTCGTCTCTACTTGGACTTCCTAGATGGAGGCTTCGCCGATGTAGGCGTCACCCCGGAGACAGGTCCGGAAGCACCGGAGGCTCCCCGGTCCTTAACGGCATTGGGCCCAAGCTCGCACCCCAGATCCGCGATACCCCGGCCCGCTAGGCCGACCGCCAGCCAAGCCGGCAGCGTGACCAGATCGTAAGTCACCGCCACCGGCAGGGCGGCGGTGGCCAGATCATTCTGGATCTCCTCCGCCCGCGTCTTCGGCTCCGGAAGCGTGAAGATGGCCGCGGTCATGCAGGACGAAAGGCAAGGAACCGGTAGGATTGCGGCGACCCAAGCTAAAAGGGCTTTTCTCCAGTGAGGCATGCTGGAGTTTTGCGGTTTCACCCTCAATGGGACGAATCGCAATTCCCGATGAATGCATCGGGATTATCGATGCCAAGCTGGCTCACGCTACTTCGCGCTCAGCCCTGCCGGGAAGATCACGTTTAGCAGCAGGGTCAGGAAGAAATTGAAGATCAGGATCGCCAGCGCGGAGTAGACCATCGCTCGCGTCGTGCTCCGCCCCACGCCCACCGCCCCGCCGCTCGCGCTCATCCCCTGGTGGCAGGAGATGCACACGATCAGGATGCCGAAGACCAAACCCTTGATCAGGGAGATCCCCACATCGCTCAGGTCGGTATACTTGCCCATCTGGTTCATCCAGTAGGCGGCGTTCACATTGAAGGGGCCCGTGCCCACCGCCACCGAGGCTAGGATCCCCAGCGCGGCAGATTCCCCGATCAGCAGCGGCATTGCGAAGAGCATCGCGATCAAGCGCGGGCTCACCAGGTAATCGACCGGGTGCACGCCCATCGAGCGCAGCGCATCCACCTGCTCCGTCACCCGCATCGTGCCGATCTCCGCCGCCATCGCCGCGCCCACCCGGCCCGCCAGCATCAGCGCCGTGATCGTCGGCCCCAACTCCCGCAGCATCGCCACGCTCACCAGAGCCCCCGCTCCGGTCTCCATCCCCAGCGTGCTGAATTGGAAGAGGGATTGCGCCGCCAGCACCGCTCCAGTGAAGGCTCCGGTGATCATCACCACCGGTTGCGAGCGGTAGCCGATCTCCGCGATCTGCTGCATCACCATCCACCAGCGGATCTTCCCGCGCACCAGCGAAACCGCGATCTCGGCAATCAGCATCGCGACCTCCCCGAGGTATTCGAGGAAGCCGGTGACCATGCCTCCGAGCAGCCGGAAAAGTCCCACGCGGCGGAGCCTAGGGATTGCCTCAGCGCTTGGCTAGCGGCGGCTGCCGCAAAAAGTCGAAACGAGTTTCAATCGAATGCAATTTGCCGTACACCCCCTGCGTAGAGCCGGGATCATGAGCAACGACGACAAAGCGGCAGTGGAGAAGCTTCATGCCACCTATGGGCGGATGAAGGATGAGCTGGGGCGCGTGATCGTCGGCCAGGACGCCGTCGTCGAACAGGCCCTCATGGCCATCTTCTGCCGTGGCCACGCGCTGCTCGTCGGTGTGCCAGGCTTGGCTAAAACCCTGCTCGTCTCCACGCTCTCCCGCGCGCTCCATCTCGGCTTCAAGCGCATCCAGTTCACGCCCGACCTCATGCCTGCGGATATCACCGGCACCGATGTGTTGGAGGTGGACCCGGAGACCGGCCGCCGCGGCTTCCGCTTCGTGCACGGGCCCATCTTCTCGAACCTCGTGCTCGCGGATGAGATCAACCGCACCCCGCCCAAGACCCAGGCAGCCCTGCTGGAGGCCATGCAGGAACATCACGTGACGGTGGGCGAGCACACCTTGCGTCTCCCCGAGCCCTTCTTCGTGCTGGCCACCCAGAATCCCATCGAGCAGGAGGGCACCTACCCGCTACCGGAAGCCCAGCTTGACCGCTTCCTTTTCAATATCCTCGTGGACTACCCCACCGAGGAGGAAGAACGCGAGATCATCCGCCGCGTCACCAGTCCTTCCGATACCACCATCACCCCGCTGATGAATGCGGAGGAGATCATCCATCTCCAGCAGGTGGTGAAGCGTGTTCCGGTCGGCGATCACGTCATCGACTTCGCGGCGAAGCTGGCCCGTGGCACCCGTCCCAAGGATTCCTCTGCCCCGGACTTCGTGAAGGAGATGGTCGGCTGGGGTGCCGGTCCGCGTGCCGGCATCAGCTTGATCTCCGCGGCCAAGGCCCATGCGGTTCTGCGAGGGCGCTTCCATGCCACCACCGGCGATGTCGCCGCCGTGGCCACCCCGGTGCTGCGACACCGCGTCATCACCACCTTCAATGCCGAGGCCGCGGGCGTGACCAGTGACGATGTCATCAAACGCCTCATCAAGACTCTCGCCCCGCGTGAGGAACTGGTCGTCTAACGGGAAGCCTTTCTGATGTCTTCGGATTCCCTCAAGCTTCCCGAGTGCATGCGTCTCCTGCCCGCGGAGACCATGGGCGTGATGAAGCGCCTGGAGTGGTACGCGCGCCGCCGCATGCAGGGCACGCTCACCGGGCGCCACAGCTCGCCGGACAAGGGCTTCTCGGTCGAGTTCGCCGAGCACCGCGAATACGTCCCGGGGGATGATCCCAAGGATCTCGACTGGCGCGTGATCGCGAAGAGCGATCGCAACGTCATTCGCCAGTACATCGAGGAGACGAACCTCCGCGCCACCCTGGCCATCGATGTCTCCGGCTCCATGAGCTACACCGGTGATTCCGCCGCCACGGTGGGGGATGTTCCTCTCTCGAAGCTGGAGTATGCCAAGCATCTCGCTGCGGCCCTCTCCTATCTCTTCGTGAAGCAGGGCGATGCCGCCGGGCTGGTGACTTTCGACAAGGAAGTCCGGGGCTTCGTCCGCTCCGGCAGCCGCCCGAGCCAAGTCCGGCGCATTCTTGAAGAGCTGCACGCCACCGAAGCCGGTGCGGACACCGACGTGGGCAAGGTCCTCCACGGCGTCGCCGAGCGCATCCCGAAACGCGGCCTCGTCATCCTCATCAGTGATCTCTTCGATGATCCGGCCAAGATCATCGAGGCTCTCCACCACTTCGATTTCCGCCAGCATGAGTTGGTGATCTTCCATCTCATGGCGGAGGAGGAACTCACCTTTCCCTTCAAGAGCTTCCAGCGCTTCAAGGATCTGGAGGGTATCGAGAAGATGCTCCGCATCGATCCGCAGGCCGTCCGCGCCGCCTATCTGGAGAAGGTGCGCGACTTCGTGAAGCGCATCGATGCTGCCTGCGGCAAGCTGCGTGCGGACTACGTGGCGGTGAACACGAAAACCCCGCTGCGGGATACCCTGCTGCGCTACCTGGGAGGCCGGAAGTAGATGCTCTTCCTCAATCCATGGTTGCTCGCGGGATTGGCGGGAGTGGGCATCCCGATCATCATCCATCTGGTCCGTCGTCAGGCCGCGAAGCCGATCGAGTGGGGCGCCATGCGCTTCCTCTTCGATACCGTCGCCATGCGTCGGCGCAAGATGGAGTGGGAAGATCTCCTGCTGATGGCCGCGCGCTGCCTCTTGCTGGCGCTGATCGCGTTGGCCTTGGCCCGCCCCTTTGTCCCGCCGGATTCCTCGGTGCCTTGGCTCTTCGTGCTGCCGGCCGCCTTGGTCGGCGTGGCCCTGCTCGGCGCGTCGTTCGTTCTCGCGGGGAAGATCCGCTGGATTCTGAAGTTCGTCGCGGTCGCCTTGCTCCTCCTCGCCGCGGGCCTGGTCTTCCTGGAGCGTTCTCTCAATCTCAAACGTTTCGAGGCCAGTGGTCGCCGTGATGTGGCTCTGGTGATCGATGCCTCGGCTTCGATGGAGCTTTCGCTTGATGGCCGCACGGTCTTCTCGAAGGCGGTAGAGGAGGCCAAGCAGCTCGTGAAGGAAGCTCCGCGCGGCACCGCCTTCCTCGTCGTGCTCGGTGGTCCGGCACCGGAGGCGAAGACGGCCGCCCCGCTCACCCACCGCGCCGATGTGCTCGGGGTGCTTGATTCCCTCCGTCCCGTCGGCGGGACCTTCCGGGCCCATGAGGCGCTCGGCATGGCCACTCTCGGTCTGGCCGAGGGCTCGAATGCCTCGAAGGAGATCATCGTCTTCACCGATGCCCAGCGCGGCGGCTGGCGCTTTGATAGTCCGAACGCATGGGATGGCCTCGGCGAGGCATGGCAGGCCATGCCTGCGAAGCCGAAGCTCGTCCTCCGTGATTTCGGCTCACCCGCCGGTCTGCGCAATGTCGCGCTGGCCTCGCTGGAGACTTCCCGCTCGGTCGTCGGCACCGATCGCGAGGTGACTCTGAAGGCCACGGTGGAGAATACCGGCACCGCACCGGTCACCCCCGGCCCGGTCGTCATCGAGATTGATGGCAACAAGGTCGGTGAGAAGCCTGTCGGTCTGCTCGTCGCCGGTCAGAAGGAAACCGTGGAGTTTCGTCACCGCTTCGCGAAGGAAGGACCGCGCATCGTGGCAGCCCGGATGGAGGCTCGCGATGACCTTGCCGCCGACGACAAGGCGGAGCGCGTGGTGAATGTCCGCGGCAAGCTCCCGATTCTTCTGGTGGATGGAAATCCCGCCGGTTCCTTTTTTGAGCGCGCCTCCGGTTATTCCGCCCTTGCACTTGCTCCGTCTCCGGATCTCCGGAAGGGAAAAGGTGCCGGTGATTCCTATCTCATGGATCCCGAAGTGGTTCCCGCCCCGGAGCTGACCGATGAGGATCTGGACGGCCGCGCCGTCGTGGTGCTCGCGGATGTTCCTCGCCTCCCGGAGCGGCTGGCCAGCTTGCTTGCGGGTCAGGTCGCGGATGGCACCGGCCTGCTCGTCATCGCGGGCCCGCGTTCGGAGGCCGCCTTCTTCAATAATTGGAAAGCCGCCGACGGTCCATTGCTTCCTCTCCCGATCGGCCATGTCGCCGTGGATCCCGCGGGCATCTCGCCCTCGCCCGCGACCTTCCTTCATGAATCGGTTGCTCTCTTCAAGGATGAGAAAAACTCCGATCTGTCGTCCGCCAAGGTCAAGCAGTGGCGCAAGACCGGCGAGGCTGCAGGCGGGGTGCAGGCTGCCGCCTATCTGAATGGCGATCCCTTCCTCGCGGCGAAGAACTACGGCAATGGTCGTACCATGCTCGCCACCTGCGCCTTCGATGCCCGCTCGGGGAATCTCCCCGCCCTCCGCGCCTTTGTTCCCTTGCTTCATGAATTGGTCACCTGGACCGCAGGCACCGGGGTCGAGCTGAATGTCGATCCGTCATGGAGTCCTTCCGTGGCCATCCATGGCGCCAGCGGCGGTCTCACCGCCTCTTACTACCGGAATCAGGAATGGCGCGGCAGCCCGACCGTGGTGAGGGTCGATCCCGGCATCGACTTCCGTTGGGGCAATGACAAGCCCATGGCCCGCCTGCCCAACGATCGCTTCTCGGTCGAGTGGCGCGGCCAGCTCGTGCCTCCCATGAGCGGAGAGTATGTCTTCTCTGCCGATGTGGATGACGAGATCGAGATCCGCCTCGGCGACCACGCCCCGCTGAAAGCGGACTACGGCACCGAGGAACTCGGACGTATGACTTTGGAAGGAAATGCCGCCGTGCCCTTCCATGCCAAATACCGCGAGGATGGCGGCGAGGCGAAGATCCGCCTTTTCTGGAATCCTCCGGGCGGTGAGAAACAGATCATCCCGGGCTTCGTCTTCCGCCCGGAGCGCGAGGAAGCAGGCGAGCCGATGCGTGTCCTCGATCCGCAGGGACTTGTCCGGGAGGCCCGCCTCAAGCCATCCCGCCGCGGCCGTGAATTGGCCATCGGTGGACCCTCCGTTCCCGGTGTCTATCAGGTCAGTGCGGATGAGGATCTGAATGATGCCTTGGGCTTCCCGGAAGGAAGCAAGCTGCCTGTCGCGGTTCTCCGCGATTCCGCCGAAAGCCATTTCGAGCCACGCAATCAGGACGACCTGAGTTTGATCCGTAAACACGCCGACCTGCTCTTGCCAGCTTCGGTGGAAGACATCCTCGGTGTCCTGCAGGGGAAGGGCTTCGGTCGTGAGATCTGGAAGCTCTTGGCCATCGCGGCCTTCATCCTCTTCCTCTTGGAGAGTGTGTTTGCACGCTGGGTATCTCGCTCCCGCCGCATGGCCGAGGATGTGCGCGTAAGTTTTGGCGATGAAGCCGTATGGGGAAGGGGGCTCAAATGAAAACTTTCCTCCGTCTCCCGGTCCTCTTCCTCATTCTCTGGGGGCTTCTTCATGCCTTGGGGAAGGTCGTAAGGCTCTCACCGGAATGGCCGGTTTGGTCCGTTGCGCTCCTCGGCGCATTCGTGGTTGAGCTGATCCTCTTTCTCTATCGCTACGAGTCGCAGGCAGTCACGCCGCGCCGCGCCCGCTGGATGATCTCTCTCCGTCTGGCCGCGCTTGCGGTCTTGATCTGGATCCTCGTCGAGCCGACCTGGATCCGCGAGGTCGAGCGCGAGCGCAACCGCGAGGTGGTGGTGGTGCTCGATGATTCCGCCTCGATGCATCTGCAGGATGACGGCGCTTCCGCCACCCGCCTCGCCATCGGCGAGCAGGCCCTGCAACAGTCGGGCATTCTCGAAAAGCTCGGCGAGGGCATGAAGATCCGCACCGTCCGTGCCGCCCGCAGCATGAAGCTCGAGGGCGAGGACAAGGCGGAAGGCTGGGGCGATGCCACCGACATCGCTTCCGCGCTCTCCACCGTCCTTGAACAGGTGCCGCCGGATGACTTGGCTGGCGTGATCATGGTGAGCGACGGTCGTCACAACCGTCCCGGCCGCGTCGAGGATGTGGCCCGCCGCTTCGGCATCCTGGATGCTCCGGTCGGCTTGGTCGCCACGGGCAGTGCTGAGCCTCCGCGCGATGCCTCGGTCCTGCAGGTGAATGCTCCGGAGGCGATCCATCTCGGCGATCGCATGCGCGTCACCGCCGCCTTGAAGTTCGACGGCTACAAGGGCAAGGAGGCCAAGGTCCGCCTCATGCGCGGCGAGGACATCGTCGAGGAACGCGGGATCCCGATCCCTCAGGATCACCACCGCGAGGATGTCCGCTTCACCACCATCCCGGAAGAAGGCGGGGTAGGGGGATACCGCATCGAAATCGCGGGTCTCGATGGCGAGCGCTTTCCGGAAAATAATGCCTGGGAGTTCGAGACCTCCATCACCGATGCCCGTACCAACGTGCTCATCGTCGATAGCACCCCGCGCTGGGAGTTCCGCTACCTCCGGAATCTCTTCTACGGCCGCGACAAGTCGGTGCACATGCAGTATGTGCTCGTGCATCCGGACCGCATCGCGGATCAGGAAGACGAGTTGATTCCTGCCTCCGCCACCCGTCCCTTCGGCGATGCCCAGGCCACCCGCCTCCCGGCGACCGAGGAGGAGTGGCGGAAGTTCGACGTGATCATCCTCGGCGATGTCGATCCCTCTTCGATCAGCGATTCGCAGTGGCAGATCATCTCCGGCTGCGTGAGGGATCGCGCTGCCTTGCTAGTGATGATCGCCGGACCCCGCGCCATGCCCCACTGCATCACCGCCCAGGCGGGGCGCGAGCTCGTCCCCGTCGAGACCTACGAGGCGAATCGTAATTTCTACACCGCGAAGGAAGAACCTTTCCGCTTCGCCCTCACCGCGGAAGGTCGCAATCACCCGGTAACCCAACAGGCCACCGGCGAGACCGCGAACGACATCATCTGGGCTGGCTTCCCCGAGATCCCCTGGCGTCAACCCGTGCGCTCGTTAAAAGACGGCGCGGAGGTGTTGCTCACCGCCGCCGGTCCGGACTCCGGAGACAGCGTCGGCGGTGGCGAGGACCTGAATGCCGCCCTCGACGCCCTGACCAAGCGCCGCGAACGCGAGGCCGCCTCGGCCCTCCTCGTCACCCGCCAGACCGGCAAGGGCAAGGTCGCGCTTCTTCTCACCGACCGCACCTGGCGTCTTCGCGAGGGCGCGGGCGATCTCTATCACCACCGCTTCTGGGGCAACCTCGTCCGCTGGGGCGCAGGGCCCACGCTCCGCGCCGGTGCTTCCCGCGTCCGCCTCGGCACCGATCAACTCACCTACACGGCGGACGACCGGATCAAGGTTACCGCCCGCCTCCGCGATGCGAACCTCAGCCCCGTCGCCGACAGCGACCTGAAAGCCGAACTCTTCCGGGATGGCCAGATGATCTCCAGCACGCCGATGACAACGGTCGAGGGCTCGAACGGCTTGCACGAAGTCGACCTCCCCGCGCTTCCTCACTCGGGCCGCTACGAAGTCCGCTTGCGCGGCCAGGAGGCCGACCGCCTGATCGCCGAGGATGGCGGCAATGCCGTGAGCGCCGGCTTCCGCGTCGTGGGCTCGCGCGGCCCCATCGAGCTTGCGGAAACCACCCTGAACATGCCGCTTCTCACCACCGTCGCGGACCTCTCCGGTGGTCGCGTGGTGAAGCCCGAGAACGTGGGCGACCTCGCCCCGCTCTTCATCAAGGAAACCAACGCCCGTAAGGAAGTGCGCGAAACCTCCCTCTGGGATAGCGGTCTCGTCCTCGCCCTTTTTGCCTGCCTTCTCGCCTCCGAGTGGGTTATCAGAAGGGGTGGCGGCCTCCCGTAAATCTCAGTCAGCAAGAATCTCATGAGCACAGAGCAAGCCAGGCAGGATATCGAGAAGCGGCTCGCCATGGTTCGGGCAAGCATCCGCCGCGCCCAATTGCAGCGCGCCGCACTCCTCGTCGCCACCATCACGATCGGCGGTCTGCTGGCAATCATGGCGGCGGATCATTTCCTCTCCCCCCTCCCCATGCCCGCCCGCTGGGTGCTCTTCGGCCTTTGGCTGGTCGCGGTCCTCTCGGCCGTTGCGGTCGCTGCCCGCCCCCTCATGCGGAAGATCGGCTTGGTGCAGGTCGCTCGCTGGATCGAAGGCCGCCACCCCGAGATCGAAGAACGCATGAGCACGGTGCTCGAACTTTCCGGCGGCGATGCCAATGCCTCCGCAGGCCTGATGGCCGAACTCGCCCGCGCCGCTGGCGATGATGTCGGCAAGGTCGATCCCCGCGCCGAGCTCAAGCTCGTGGGTGCCGGTCGCCGCTGGGTGAGGCCGGCCGCCGTGCTCGGCATCATGCTGCTCATGCTCTTCGTCCTCTGGCCGAAGGAAGCCGCCCGCCTGATGGTCCGCGCCGTCGCTCCCTTCAGCACCCTAGGCAATGCCGCAGCCGTGAAGTTCAAGGTTGATCCCGGCGATATCGAGATGCTCGAAGGCGATGCCCTGCAGATCGATGTCAGCTACGAAGGCCAGGCGAAGAGCCTCGACCTCGTGATGGAGATGCAGAACGGCTCGGAGATAGCCCAACCGATGCAGCCCTCCGGCGAACGCTGGAGTTATCGCATGGACCCGGTCCGCGAGGGCTTCCGCTATCGTGCGCGCGCTGGTCGCGGCGAGAGCGATCGCTTCACCGTGACCGTCTGGCCCTCCCCGATGATGCTGGAGCCGCGTGTCCGCCTCGGCTTCCCGGAATATTCCGCTCTCTTGCCGGAAGATCTCCCTCTCGGCCGCGGCGTGGAAGCCGTTCGCGGCACCACGGTCGTTCTAACAGGAAAGCTGAACACTGCGGTGGAAGAGGCCTGGCTGGAACTGGACGGCAAGCGCACCGTCGAAGGCAAGGTGGAAACGGATGCCGCCGGCGGCCGCCTGAACTTCGAGTGGACGCTCGGCGAGAACAGCAGTGGCGAAGCCGTCGTGCGCCTGAAGCATCGCCTCGGTCGTGAAGTGGAGGCGCTCCGTTTCCCGGTCCGCGTCTTGGAAGATCAAGCCCCGCTGGTCCGCTGGCTGAGCCCGATGGCGAAGGAACTCCGCGTCCGCCCCGACGAGCTGTTAGGCTTTCGCTACGAGGTGACGGAAGACTTCGGCTTGGCCGCGCTCCAATTGGAAACGAAAACCTCGGGCAAGGAGCAAGTCCGCCTCGAACAAGTCCTGCCCGAGAAGCTCCCCGGCTCGGTGAAGCCTCATCGCTTCCGCGGGGAAGGGGAGATCGCAGTCGGCGCACTCCGCGAGCGCTGGCCCAATGCCAACGAGATCCGCCTCCGTGTCCGCGCCGTGGATTCCCGTCCGAAGGAACTGGATGGTCCCGGAGTCGGCCATAGCGAATGGCTTCTCCTCCGCATCGATCAAAGCGCCGAGTCTCTCGCCCGTCAGGAAATGCGCGCCGAGCACGATGGAGCCCGCGAGACCATCGAGAAAGCCATGAATGCCACCCGCGAGGCCCGCGACCGCATGGACTGGCATCGCGGCGAGATGAAGAACGAGGAACTTAGCAAGGATGCCAAGAAGCACTTCGAGGAAGCTCGCGACCGCCTCGCCGAAGCTCAGGAGAATTTGGAGAAGCTCGCGGAGCGCATGCAGGACAGCGTCCACGGCGAGAAGGCGGACGAAGTACGGGAAGCATCGGAGCAGGTCGCCGCCGCCCGCCAGGAACTGGAAAGTGCCCCCTTGCAAGATGGCCAGCAGCGCCGCGAGGAGAAGCTTGATGGCGCCAAGCAGCAGGCCGAAGCCGCCATCAAGAATCTGGAGGAAGCCCGCCAGCAGATGGACCGCGACCGCCAGAAGATTGAGGAACTCGCCCGTCTTCAGGAACTCGCCCAGCAACAGCGCGAGCTCGCCCGCCAAGCCGAGAACCAAGCCACCGCTTCCACCGAGAACAAGCCGCTCACCCAAGAATGGCAGGATCGCCAGCGCCAGGTCGAAGAACAGCTCCGCCAGCAACTCCGCGAACAACCCCAGGCCCGCGCCGAGGTCATGAAGGACCAAGCCACCGAAGCCCGCGAACTCGCCCAGGAGGCCAAGCAACTCAGCGAGGCCCAGCGTGCGATGGAAGAGCAAGCCAAGCAGACTCCCGCAAACACCCCCATGCCCGAGCAAGCCGTGCAGCAACTGCGCGAAGCCCTCGCCAAGGAACAATCGAAGATCGCGGAAGAAACCAAGCAACAGCTCGCCGAGGCCCGCCAAGAACTGAGCGAAACCGCCGACACCCTCCCCAAGGCCGAAGCCGCCACCCAAGAAGCCTCCGAGGCTCTAACCAAAAGCCAAGACCAAGCCGCCGCCGAGTCCGCCAAACAAGCCTCCGAAGCCCTCAAGGAATCCCAAGCCCAAGCATCGGCACAAGCTCAACCACAGCAAGCCCAACCCGAATCCTCGCCATCGCCACAAGGCAGCCCCGAAGCAAAGCAAACCGCCGAAGCCGAACGCGCCACCGAACTCGGCCAGCTCGCCGAGCGCCAGGAGCAAGTTGCCAGCGCCATGCGGTCCCTCGCCGAAGGCAAACCCGCTGAGGCCATGCAAGACCTCCGCGAACTCCAAGCCGACGCCGCTGCCGAAATGGCCCAAGCAATCGCCGAGCTCCCCCAAGCCGAAGGCTCCGGCCACATGAACGAAGCCCGCGAGACCTCCCGCCAAGCCGACGAGCAAGCCAAGTCCGCCGCCGAGCGCAGCTCCGAAGGCAACACCCCCGAAGCCGCGAACCAACACCAGCAGTCCGCCAACAATCTCCAGCGCAGCGCCGATGCCCTCGGTCGCGCAGCCGAGGACTTCGACCGCCAAGCCCAGCAAGCCCAAGGCCAGCAGCCCGAGCAACATCGCGCCCCGATCCCCCCGCAAGACCTCGCCCAAGCCTTCCAAGCCGCCTCCCGCGCCAGCGGCGAAAAGCAAGCGGCCACCCAATCCGCCAGCCAAGCGAGCGAAGCCGCCCAAGCCCTCTCCCGCGCCGCCCAGTCCGCCCGCAGCAGCATGCAGGGCAACTCTCCCTCGCAGCAAACCGGCACCCCCATGCCCGGAATGCCCGGCACCCAGCCCGGCGAAAAATCCGAGGAAGGCGAGCGCCCGCCCGAAGCCGATCCCGGCGTCCCGCCCGAGCTCGCCAAACTCGGCATCAGCTCTGCCGATTGGGAAAAGATCCAGGCCACCCTCAAGTCCGATGTCGGCGGCGGCAGCACCGGCGTCCCGGAAGAGTATCGCGGCCTCGTGAAGAAATACTTCGAAACCATGAGCGACGAATGAGACTCCTCCCGCTACATCTCCTCCTCGCCGCCACCCTCGGCCTCTGCGCCCAGGAGCCCGCCGATCCCGTCTTCGCCGAGTGGCGCGACCGCGTTGACCCCGCCGTCGAGAACGCCCTCGAGTACCTCGCCCGCGTCCAGCGCGACGACGGCTCCTACCCTGAAAGCTATGGCGACTCCACCGGCATCCCCGCCCTCGCCGGCATGGCCATCCTCTCGAAGGGCCACCTCCCCACCGAGGGCCCTTACGTCGTTACCCTGAACAAGTGCATCGACTTCGTCCTCGAGAACCAGCGCGACACCGGCCTCTTCGAGAAAGGCAACGCCGGCAGCGGGCCCATGTATGCGCACAATATCTCCACGCTCTTCCTCTCGGAAGTCAGCGGCATGGTCGATCCTGCACGCCAGGAGAAGATTGCCGCCGCCCTGCCGAAGGCCCTCAAGCTCATCCTCCAGGCACAGGCCGTGAAGAAGGACGAGCGCCATCAGGGAGGCTGGCGCTATCACCCCGGATCCACCGATAGCGATACCTCCTGCAGCGGCTGGGCCCTCATGGCCCTGCGCTCCGCCAAGCTCAATGGCGCCGCCGTGCCGGACAACGCCATCGCCGATGCCATCGCCTACCTCGCCCGCCACCAGGACAAGAAGGAAGGCCACTTCGGCTACATGGATCGCAGCGATCACGCCCGCTCTCTAACAGGCATGGGCCTCCTCTGCCTCGAGCTCGGCGGCAAGCACGGCAGCCCGGAGACCGTCTCCGCCGCGGACTACGTCATGAAGACCTTCCGCGATCTCCCCGGCGACCAGTTCGAGTTCTACGGGAACTACTACAATGCCCAAGGCACCTTCCAGATCGGCGGCCGCTATTGGAACGAGTACGCGAATTGGATGTACGAGACTTACTTGAAAAAGCAGCAGGAAGACGGCTCGTGGAACAGCCGCGAGGCCGGTCGCATCTACGGCACCACCATGATGGTCCTTGCCTTCACGGTGCCCTATCGCCAGCTCCCGATCTATCAGCGCGACGAAACCGTCGGCGAGGAAGAGTAGCGCTCACTGCGCCACCGCCTCCGCCACCCGCATCCCGTCCAGCGCCGCGCTCACGATTCCCCCGGCATAGCCCGCACCCTCCCCGCAGGGGAAGAGTTGCTTCACCTCCGGATGCTCCAGCGTGTCGTCGCGCCGTGGAATCCGCACCGGCGAACTCGTCCGCGTCTCGAAGCCTAACAGCAGCGCCTCCTTTCCCGCGTATCCCGGGATCTTCCGGTCGAAGAGCTTCAGCCCCGTCCGCATCCGGCTCACCACACCCGCGGGCATGATCTCGTGCAGCGGCGCGGGATTCCCTCCGGGGAAGTAACTCGTCTCCGGCAGATCCGCCGAGATCTTCCCGGCCAGGAAATCCGTCACGCGCTGCGCCGGTGCCACCTGGCCACCGCCACCCGCCTGCTTTGCCGCCACCTCCAGCGCCTTCTGATACGCGATCCCCGAGAGCACCCCGTGCTCCGCCGCAAAGCGATCCGTATCCTCCGGCTCCACCGTCACCACCAGACCGGAGTTCGCGAAGGGCGAATCCCGCCGTGCCAGGCTCATCCCGTTCACCACCACCTCGTCGTTCTCCGTCGAGGCCGGCACGATGAATCCGCCCGGACACATGCAGAAGGAATGCACCCCGCGGTCCTCGATCTTCGTCGCCACCGCATAGCGCGCCGCAGGCAGCAGGTCCGGCCGCGGCTCATCCCTCTTGAGGTGATACTGCTTCGCATCGATGAATGGCTGCGGATGCTCGATCCGCACTCCCACCGCGAACGGCTTCCGCTCTAACAAAATCTTCTTCGCCGCCAGCAGCCGGTAGATGTCACGCGCGCTGTGTCCCGTCGCCAGGATCACCGCCTCACCCGTGATCTCCTCGCCCGCCGCCGTCACCACGCCATGCAGGCGACCCTCGCGCAGGATCAGGTCCACCACCTTCGTCTGGAAGCGCACCTCGCCGCCTCCTTCCAGGATGGATGCCCGCATCGCCTTCACCACGTTCGGCAGCAGGTTGGAGCCGATGTGCGGGTGCGCGTCCGTCAGGATCCGCTCGGGCGCACCATGCGCCACCAGGATCTCGTACACCCGTGCCACCGGGCCGCGCTTCGTCGCCCGCGTGTAGAGCTTGCCGTCGGAGTAGGTCCCCGCACCCCCTTCACCGAAGCAATAGTTGGAGTCCTCGATCACCGTGCCCTGCCGCAGGATCGGAGCCAGGTCGAAGCGCCGCGCGGAGGCATCCTTGCCCCGCTCCAGCACGATCGGCTTCATCCCCAGCTCCAGGCAGCGTAGCGCTGCAAACATCCCGGCCGGCCCGCAGCCCACGATCACGATCGTCTTTGCATTCGCCGGCAGGGGAGGAGTGGACCATGCCGGCGCGGGCTCATCCGGCAGCGGCTCGTCCACCGCCACCTCCAGCCGCACCTGCACCTTCACCGCCCGCTGCCGCGCATCCAGGGAGTGCTTCAGCAGCCTCACTCCCGTCACACGGGTCGGCGGTAGCCCCAGCTTCTTCGCGGCGGCAGCTTTCCACGCGGCTTCGTCCTCGGAGGCTTCGAGGGGCAGGATGAGGTCGACCGTCTCGATCATCGGAGCCGCGTCATCGCAGGCCTGCGGGCGGAGGGCAAGCTCCGGCACATGCGGGGTTGCCCATCTCCGCTTCCCCTGTAGCGTCCCGCACCTGCCAATCCCATGCCAGACCTACCCATTCTCTACATCAAGCCCGGCTGCCCTTGGTGCGAAGACGTCGTCGATTTCCTCAAAAAGAAGAAGGTCGCCGTGAAACACGTCGTCGTCTCCGGCAACCGCGAAGCCATGCAGGAAATGATCGATCTCTCCGGCCAATCCAAGGCTCCCACCATGGACTGGCATGGCGAAGTCCTCGCCGACTTCGGGGTCGAGGAACTCGTCCCCTTCCTCGAAGAGCGGAACGTCATCTAATCACGCCAAGCTACCTCCTTCTTCCCGCGGCGTAGCCGCCTTGGACTGCGTGCAGCCTGCTGCCGCTTTCCGCAGGCAGCCTGCTGCCGTGAAGCAGTGGGCACGGCCACGGGCAATCCCCGCGAGCGCACCGAACCATGACGCAATCCTAGGTAACCTCCAAGAAAAGACCGGTGCCCGATAGGGGCACAAGGAGCCCGCCCTCCGCCAATCAATCCCCGCACCTCAACAAACCCGCGCCGGCCCGCCATCCCTCCGGCCACACTTCATTCGTCATTCGAAAATTCGACATTCGTCATTCGTCATTCGTCATTCCACCTCACTCTCCCCGCTTCCTCCACCTCCCGAACCTCCGCACCGCCAGCGCGATTCCGGTCCACACCAGCATCACCGCCGCGATTGCCGAAAGCGCCGCCAGCACCTGCCCCGGCCATCCGCCTGCCTCGCCCGTGTGCACCCATCGTGCCCACTGCCGCGCACGCTTCCCGCTGCTCATGCTCTCGAAGGTCTCCAGCTTCACCACCGAATTGCTCGTCAGATCCACCGTCAGCGTTTGCTTCAGATCCGGCCGTCCCCGGTGACTGTCGGACACCACGAACACCGCATTCTTCCCCGCCGGATACTGGAACTGGATCGATTCCCACTCCTTGCTCAGCCCCACCGCTTGGGCATAGGCCGCATCCCACCCGCTCATCGTCTCCGTCCATCCCGCCTGCGGCGGTGGCGGCGGCTTCGGGCCTTGGGGTGGGGGCGTGTCACCCATGGCGCGGAATAGCAGCGCGTTCGCCCAAGGGTAGGCGATCACCAGACCCGTCCCGCAGATCACCAGCAGCGGCAGCGCGAACCAGATTCCGAAAACATTGTGCCAGTTCCACTCCCGCGCCCGGCCTTTCATCTGCCCTTGGAAAGTCAGGATCGGCTTCAGTGCCCGGCCGCTCCAGTGTTTCGGGATCCAGATCACCAGCCCGCTTAGGATCAAGAAAAAGAACACCAGCGCCGCCGCCGAATTGATGCTCTGCCCCAAGTCCTTCGCCGACCCTTGGAATGCCAGCCAGCGGTGCATCGAAGTGACGAACTGGAAGAACCCCCGCATTCCCTTCGCACCCTCGCCCAGCACCTTCCCATCGTAGGGGTTCAGGTAGAGCGTCTTCTCCTTCCCATACATCACCGCCGTCGGCAGTTCGGGATCGGATTCGATCACGATCGCCGTCGGGGCCTTCGCCGGTTCCGCCACGCGGAGTACCGTCAGTGTCTCCTCCACCCCCAGCTTCCGGCCCTCTGCCGGCATCGCTAGCGCGAACCCGTTGGCTGCGGTCGTCATCTGCCGCTCGAAGGAAATGATCACCCCCGTCAGCGCGATCAAAAAGATCAGCACCCCGGCCACAACCCCACCCGCAAGGTGGAGCCAAAAGAAAACGGAACGAATGCGTCGGAACATGGCGGCCCCGCTCCCTGAATCCTCCTCCGCCCGGAAGCAATCCAAATGACGCATCAGGCAGGGACCGCTTGCCGGACGGTCAGGCTGATGGCGCTCCGCCTCATCCGGGAACTCCAGAGCGCCAAAGGGGCGGCAATGAGAAAGCCCAGGGTAAGGAGCAACGCGACGCAACCCTGGGTACACCACCAAGAATGATTGATGCCCTGTATGATCTTACTTTGAAAGCGCGGACACGGTTTCGGGGGTTAGCTGTGGTTGAGGGATTGTTCGTATTCCACGGGCGATTGATAGCCCAGCGAGCTGTGGAGGCGCACCGGGTTGTAAAAGGTTTCGATGTAGTCAAAGACCATCAGCCGTGCCTGCGCGCGGGTGGCGGGGAT